>JAFSXS010000018.1 GCA_017443945.1 Synergistaceae bacterium | reverse complement strand
TTTAGTATTCTAAATTGTTTTGTTTCGCCGCCTCGCTCCCACCAACCCACCCCTCTCGGCGGCGATTTTTGCTTTATTGAAATGTTTTTAGTTTTTCCACGACTCTCTCCGCGTGTAAAATTGCTTTCTCGCGCATATGCTTTAATTTCTCGTCATCGTGTCTGCTTGCGTAAGACAATCCTCCGCTATAAATAAATCCAATCCATTCCATAGAACAAGCCTTCGCAAATTGTTTCAACGGGATAATAAAATCTTCAATCGGATAACCTTGAATCCCTCCGGTTTGATACGTATCTTCAGGCGAACCCGACGTAAACGAGATTAAAAATTTTTTACCGGCTAAGGCTTTACCCTTTGAACCGTGTGAGAATCCATGCACAAAAACGTCTTCCATCCATTTATGAAGCAGCGACGGCACACCATACCAGAAAAAAGGAAATTGCAAGACTATCACATCAGCAGAACGCAATCTATTTTGTTCCTTCTCAACGTCAAATTTGTAATCGGGATATTCTGAGTCAAGATAAAGATATTCAGCCTCCGGCATTAACTCATTAAGGCGCGAAAGAATTATTTTATTTGCGAACGAATTATTTTGCAGATCCGTATGACCTGATACAACAAGAATTTTTTGCGGCATTGTATAACGCTCATTTTGCGAAAAATTTAATCTTTCAATAACGGCTTATTTTGCAGTATCGCGCTGCCGTTCTTGGCAAATCCTACGTTCATTATAGTAATATATTTCTCTAAGAACTGATTAATTTCTGCGTCGGTCATCTTCAAATCGAGCTTTGACAACGCACGGTTAATCACTGATAAAATATTTAATTTGCTGAGATAATTATCTTCAATTTCGTGTATGACCTCTTGAAGAACTGCCTCGGTTTTCAGCTCGACATTTCCCGACATAAAATATTCATCAATATAGAAAAATGGTATGTCATTATTTTGCAGACGTTGATAATAAGCCTGTCCGCAGTTGTCATATTCGAGCATAATCAAAAATTTAATTTCGGGCGTTAACTCGATCAGCGGCCAAAAATCGCAGTCACTCGAAATTATTACAGCTGAGTCAATCGGAGTCCCTGCTGCACGGTTATCTGCAATTTCTCTATAAAATTTTATCGTCATTGCAACGTCAACGGCTGATTTCTCGTCTTTGACCCGGTCGGTGAGATAGTATTCAAGCGGTAAATTTTCGTTCCGCCTCAATGCCCGCCACTGTGAGGAAGTGTGTTCATCGTCGACTAATATAATTTTTGCGATTTTATCCGTTAAGTTTCTCGCAACAAGATCTTTTATGACGCCTATAACTTTGCAGGGGTCAGCGTTTTCACAGTCAATTGCGATAATCACGCGCCCGGCCTGCATGAAAAAGTCTTCAGGATTAGTCAGTGCTGCGTCTCCTGCGTCTGTAACTTTGCTCATGTCGTAAAATCTATCTCTGTTGCGTTCGTACAAAATCGGTAAAAATTTTGCGTCATCCCTTAAAATATTTCCGTCGCCGTCTGAAGGGTACCAGTTTATATAAGCCTGATACGGGTATAAGTCCCGATATTCATTGTAAGATCGTGCAGCTTCTTTATTGCCCTCGACAGTGTTGCCCTTAGGAATGAAGAACATATTTTTTATGTATGTCCATTTCAGCCAGTCAGGTAAAAATTTTTGACAGTTAGGGACATGAGGCAGCAAATAATTATGAACGTCTACAATGTAATCTTCAAGTTTTCGTTTTGCGCGCACAAATGGGATTCCGTCTTGTTCGAGAGCCTGTAAAGAGTCTTGCGGGACTAAATCAGGAATTGAGTCGATATTCTTCAAATCTGAATTCATTTCGGTGTAAATATCTCTGAAATTTCGCTGTAATTTTGTTCTGAGTCTGCATAAGTGCCGGACTATGCGAGCTTCTTTGTCTTGATTCATTTCCTCGTAGACGCTTCTATAAAATTGCGGATTCATGTTATCGAGCTGGCCGAGACCAAAATATCTGTCATCAATGCCAATTAAGTATGCAACTCTTGAAACTATGTCCCGTTTTGAGCGCGGGGCTTCTGCGGTTGTTCTGCTGAATACGGTTGAAGGTAAATTCTCAGAAAAATTTTGTAAAGATGCCCTCTTGCTGTCATCAAGAAGGCTGCCTATGCTGAAATCACTCATAATAAATCAATTACTGCTGCTAAACTATAAATTTTTACGGCCTCGACATTTGCAGCAGATTTTTTCGTCCTCCTTTAATATATTATGTCAAGGCTGCTGAAATTTAAGACTTTATCTATTACCCCCCTTTTGTATTGTGAGAATATTTTATATTTTACTATATTTATAATGAACGCCAGCTCTTAAATCCCCTTCCGAGTACTTCTGACGCGTCGCAAATTGATACAAATGCATTCTGGTCGTGATCCCTTAAGAATCGCTTTAACATTATTACGTGTCGAGGCTCTAAAAGCGTAATCAAAACCGGTCTATCTTGGCCTGTGTAGCCTCCTTTGCCCTCGAGTCGCGTTACTCCTTTGCCTAAATTATTTATAAATTTGCTGACTTCATCGGGAATATTTGTAATGATAAATGCCTGCTTGCGTTTGTCAAAGCTGCGGTTAATATTATCAACTGTTACGCCGTTCACGTAGAGTCCGACAATGCCGTAAACAGCTGCTTCAAGACCTATAACGCCTATCGACAGCGAAATTATTACGAGATTCAGAATTATAGAGAAGCGCCCGATTTCTATTCCGTAACGTCTGCGAAGTGCAACACCGACTATATCTGTGCCGCCTCCAGAGCCTCCGACATTGAGCATTAATCCGCCCGCAAAGCCCTTCATCAGTCCCGTTATAACAGTTGCCATAAATTTGTCATCGGGTAAAGGCAGAGGGAAATTCGCGAAAATCTGCAGGCCCGTCGAAAATGTAAATATCGCAGTAAGAGTCAGCGCAAGAAATCTAACAGTTAAATCACGCCAAGCCCACGCAACTAATAAAATATTTCCCGTCAAGATTACCCAGTTTGGCGAAATCCCGAATAAATAATTTGTCAATACAGCAATACCAGATACGCCCAAGTCAGGAAATCTATAATGAAGAGTGAAATAATTTACAGCAAATGCCTGAAGGAGACTCGCGAAAATTATTACAATAACTCCTTTCCAATCTTGTTTTATCGCGTCAAATATAACGGCGAAGAATGCCCGAAAAAATTTTTTAATACCTATATTCATACGTGCTGTAATTCCTCCTTTGACATAATAAAATTTGGCACGTGTAATTATATTAACACAGATAAATTTTATTTAGCGTTCAAAGATTTTCATTTACTTTGTGAGTGTGCATGAATAAAATTGATTATCTTAACTTTTTTGTAGTGGCAAAATGTATTTCTTGTAAAAATTTTATATTTAACTTGCTTATATCATGAAAATAAATTATATTATTAAAATATGTTCAATGATATTATAGCAATAATAAATAATTCAGGCGCAAAAACTTTTGATGAATTATCAAACGAATTAGAGATATGTATAAATTCTGATAAAGATTTTATTGATATATTACGTCAAATTGGTATTATTCCGGAATCTATAGCGCATGACTCGACCGAAGAGAAATTGTTTGCAAAGGCTTCTGATATTGTGTTGTCCCGTGCATTTCGCGAGCTTGGCCTAAAATCTATAATCTTACATGAGCGCGGCGACTCTGCTGATGTCATTGCAGGATCAAAATTTTTTAATTATACCCTTGTTGCAGATGCAAAGGCTTTCAGGTTAAGCAGAACAGCAAAGAATCAGAAAGATTTTAAGATTTACGCCTTATCAGCATGGAAAAAAGATAATGATTTCGCGGTCTTGTGTGCGCCTTATTTCCATTATCCCGCTAAAACTAGTCAGATATATTCGCAGTCTCTGATAAATAATGTATGTCTCTTGAGCTGGGAGCATTTAATTTTTATGATAGAGTACGGACTCAGGGAAAATGCTGATTTGAATCTCTCTGAAATATGGAATTTTTGCGATAAATTTGCTGCTAAAGTTTTAGTTTCTGACATGAAGAAAAATTTTATTTCCGGCTTTAATAATTTTCTTGCGGATTTTATGAATCTTGATAGCAAAAATTTTATTGACTCCCTTCATTCACAAATAGCAGCTATAAGACAGCGCAGTAAATGTGAAAAATTTTTCTGGCTCGATGAAATTGCAAAAATAAATAATTACTCACGCGAGCAGGCAATAAATGAGCTTATAAAATCGCTAAAAATTTACGAGAAAATAAAGCAAATAGACTCTTTCATAAGGACTCTATCATAATGAAACTGGATAACTTTATTTTGGGAGACTCGATTGAGATAATAAAAAATTTTCCCGATAATTTTTTTCACGCAATAATATCTGATATTCCATATGGGATCGGTTGTGATGACTGGGATATTTTGCACAATAACAAAAATTCTGCTTATGGAGGTACTTCTCCCGCACAAATTTCCGGTGGAGGTCTATTCAAGCGCAGGGGTAAACCTCTGAACGGCTGGAGTGAGGCAGATAAACAAATTCCACTTGAATATCAAAAATGGTGTTCTTCATGGGCTGATAATTGGCTGAGAATACTTAAACCCGGTGGAACATGCTTTATTTTTGCCGGCAGACGTTACGCTCACAGATGTATTATTGCGCTTGAAGATTCGGGCTTTACGTTCAAAGATATGCTTGCGTGGGAAAAAATTTCAGCACCTCACAGAGCACAAAGACTCTCGGAAATTTATAGACGAAGAAACGATTTATATAACGCTCAAAAATGGAAAGGCTGGAGGGTCGCGAATCTAAGGCCGTTATTTGAGCCTGTTCTATGGTTTCAGAAGCCTTATAAAACGGGCGGGACTATTGCAGACAATGTTATAAATTATGATATAGGTGCGTGGAATGAGCAAGCACTGCAAAAATATAATTCTCACGATGAAAATTTTTCGAACATTATAAGTGTCATGACAGAAAGCAGCGATAAAAATTTACATCCGGCACAGAAGCCTTTAAATCTCATGAAGCTTTTAATTTCGCTTGTTACTAAAGAAGGACAAATTATATTAGATCCATTCATGGGTTCAGGCACAACATGTTTAGCAGCAAAAATTTTGCATAGGCATTATATCGGCATAGAAATTAATCATGAAAATATAAAAATAGCCGAGTCCAGATTAAATAATTCTGAACAATACGAGATAGAAATATAAAAATTTCCCCTCACCGTTAAAGCAAGGGGACTTAATTTAATGCCTCAAAACTTTAGAGAGAAATTCTATAGTTCTTGGCTGCTTTGGGTGATCAAAAACTTCTTCGGGCGTTCCCTGCTCGCTGATAATGCCTTTGTCGATAAATAAAATCTTGTCGGCGATCTTATGAGCAAATCCCATTTCATGTGTAACAAGATACATAGTCATCCCTGAGTCAGCTAATTCTTTCATAACGTCAAGAACTTCACCGATCATTTCGGGATCTAATGCGCTTGTAGGTTCGTCGAATAATAACACGTCCGGATTCATTGCCATAGCGCGGGCGATTGCGACTCTTTGTTTCTGACCGCCTGATAATCTTTCGGGCCACTCGTCGATTTTGTCAGCGAGTCCGACTCTTTGTAATAAAACTTTTGCGCGTTCGTCGGCCTCATCTTGTGTCATAATCTTTAAATCAACGGGAGCAAGAGTCAAATTTTTTCTCACTGTCAAATGCGGGAACAAATAAAAATGTTGGAAGACCATTCCCATTTTGCGCCGGACTTTATTTATATCGCAAGCAGGGGACGTAATATTCTCGCCGTTGAAATTTATTATTCCCGACGTAGGCTCTTCCATGCGGTTAAGACAGCGTAAAAACGTACTTTTTCCGGATCCTGAAGGGCCGATTACTGCAATTTTTTCACCCTTGTTAATTTCTGTGCTTATGCCGTTAAGAACGTTCAATTTTCTGCCGTCATTGAGCGTAAAAGTTTTGTGCAAGTCTTTAACTTCGATTACTGCCATGAAAGTTTACCCCCTTCTGCCTCTGCTGAGCCACTGTTCTAGCTTGCTTACGAATCTAGTCAGGAGCATAACTATAACGAGATAAATAATTGCTACCATTACTAACGGCTGTGAATGTTCGAGAGTCAAAGCCTGAATATTTTGTCCTGCACGAGTCAAGTCATCAATGCCGATATAGCCCGCTACAGAAGTTTCTTTCAAGAGCGCGATAAACTCATTAAACAACATCGGGATAATATTTCGTAAGGCTTGAGGCAAAATTACGCGTTTCATTGACGTACCATAAGAGAGTCCCAGAGAGCGCGCAGCTTCCATTTGTCCGGGATCAATTGCTTCTATGCCGCCCCTGAAAATTTCTGCGATATATGCGCCCGAATTTAGCCCGAATGCAAGAATAGCTATATATTCAGTGTTCAAGTCTCTAGCTGATGCAAAAATTGTGAAGTTCCAGATTAATAATTGCACCATCGCCGGAGTACCCCGCAAAACTGTTATATAACTTTCTGCGATCCAGTTCAAAACGGGAATCTTTGCGCCGCCCTTATGAGCTACACGAATGACGCTGAGAATCAATCCTACAATAATTCCGATTATAGTTGCTCCGGTTGTCATAAAAATTGTAGCCTTGAGACCGTCTACTAACATCATATAACGTCTATCTTTGACGAAATTCTGATAAAATCTCCTGTTGAAATCCGCCCATGCCTCAGCTGTAAAGAATCCCGACGAGTAAAGCAAATAAATTAAATAAATCCCGACAAGAGCGAGTAATAAATCACCCCGGCCAAGTGCTTTGCGTGAATTATTTCTCATAGTCTGCTGCTCTCACAAGTGCGACTTGTTTTGCTCCGACGACGTAATTATCAGAGAAATCCATATTTTGTTTACGTTCTTCAGTTACGGTTATTCCTGCGCAGATTATGTCAACTTTGCTTGTAGATACTGCCATCGGGAGCGCGTCAAAATTCATGTTGATTATTACTAATTCTTTGTCGAGCTTCTTTGCGATTGCCGCGCACATTTCTACGTCAATCCCGATAAAGCCTGAACCGACTTTAAGCTCATAGGGTGCAAAGCCTGCTTCAGTACCGACGACTAATTTTCCGCCCTTTGCGCCTTTGTTGAAGTCAATATCTTCGGGTTTAATGCTTGATGAGTCGCCTGCTAAGAAAGTTTCATAATATTTCTTGAAGATTTTATCAAGAGTCCCGTCTGCTTTGATTTCTGCTAGAGCTTTATTTACCTGCGCTAATAATTCAGTGTTACCCTTTTTGAATCCCATAGCGTAATTTTCTTCGGATAAAGGCTCGTTCATGATTGCAAGACCTTCAACGGAGGCCAAGAATCTTTTTGCGGGCATTTCGTCCATGATAACGGCTCTGACTTTTCCCTGAAGTAATGCGGAAATAGCATCAACATATTTCTCGTAGGTCGTGAGCATTTCATTTTTCTTGTCGCCGAGTAAGTCTTCAGCTATGAACTGGCCGACTGTGCCTCGTTGTGCTGCGAGTTTTTCTGTCTTGAGCTGATTAATATTCGTGAGCTTGGCCGGTGTGTCAGCTGCAAATGAAATACTTGCGAGAATTAATACGAGAACTAACGCTAAAAATTTTTTCATGATATTACTAAACCTCCTGAAATAAATTTTATGTCAGAATAAATTACTAAACTCGCAAATTATATCACGTGCAGGAAAAATAAAAACTCGTTAGCGTTTAAATGCTCATTACTTTACTAGCTACTGCAAAATACATTGTGAGGCTTCCTGCGTCTACTATCGTCGTAACAATCGGAGCAGCCATTAAAGCCGGGTCAAATCCTACAGCTTTAGCTAACAAAGGCAGCATTCCCCCGATTATCTGCGCAAATATTACAGTTGCAAATAAACTTATTCCGACAGTGATAGACAATAATAAATCGCCGCTCATAGCATATTTATAGACGAAATTTACAATAGCAAGCCCGCTCCCGACAATGAGACTCACGCGCAATTCTTTGAACAAAACTTTTATAGCGTCAAAAATTTTCAGCTCGCCTAATGCAATACCGCGAATAACAAGAGTCGACGATTGAGAACCCGCATTTCCGCCGGTGTCCATTAACATTGGAATTGACGCAATCAAAGCCGGAAGAGCCGCAAACACTGATTGATAGTGAGTGATAATCTGCCCTGAAAGAGTCGCCGAAATCATTAACACCATTAACCAAATAACGCGCTTCTTTGCGAGTTCAAGCACTCCCATTGATAAATAAGGTTCGTCCATAGGTAACATTGCCGCCATCTTGTGAAAATCTTCGGTGCTTTCTTCTTCTAATACTTCCATAGCGTCATCAACTGTAACAATGCCGACTAAATGATTTTCTGAGTCTACAACAGGAATCGCCATAAAATCATATTTCTGGAATAACTCCGTAACTTTTTCGCGGTCGTCGTTAGTGTTGACGCTTATAATATTTGTGTCAGTCATTATGTCGCTGATTTTATCTGCATATTGTGAAAGCAGCATAGTTCTTACTGTTACTACGCCGATTAATAATCCCTTAGGGTCAGTTACATAGCAGGTATAGAGAGTCTCTTTATCTGTGCCGACCTCGCGAATATGCTTAAAAGATTGCTCAACGTTCATATCAGGTTTCAGGGAAATATATTCAGTTGTCATTATGCTTCCGGCTGAGTCTTCCTGATATTGAAGTAATTGATTAATGCCTCGTCTAGTTTCGGGGCTTGCGTTCTCTAAGATTCTTTTCACGACATCTGCGGGGAGTTCTTCGACTAAGTCAGCTGCGTCATCCAAGAATAATTCATCAACAATGCGGCCAAGTTCGGGAGCTGTCAACTGCGAGACAAGAGCTTCTTTTGTGTCAGAATTTAAGTGTGCGAAAACTTCTGCGGCTATATCTTTACGTAACGCACGAAATAATATGACTCGTCCTTCCGGTTCGAGTTCTTCTACTGCGTCTGCGATGTCAGCGTCGTTCATGTCTTCTGTTAAGAGTCGCAAATCTTTAATATTCTTAGCTTCAACGAGAGATTTAATTTTTTCGAGCATAGATAAAGCACCTCCGGCAAATTATTTATCAGCAAAATTTTATCACGGTAAGGGGCGTTTGCGTTTTGCCCAAAATTCCGGCTCAAATATTGAATCGCATTGATTACATAGCAGCAAATTTTTTCGGCCGTTCTTCAGCATTTCAGCGCGGAAAGATTTATATTTCCCGGACTCCCAAACTTCTCTGATAGTCTGCACGTTCAAATCACCCATTGTGTATTTGCCGAGTGCGTCATTACAACATAGACTTATTTCTCCTGTAGGCCTGATTATTAACTGCCTGAACGGATGAGTACACAAAACATTCATTATGCTTTTATCTTGAGAGTCTGTCTTGTTGGGAGCTTGGCCGCCTCGTGAAAATAGTATTTCATTCTCCCGTCTGAACAAGAAATCTACACGGTTTTGAATCTCTTTATGTGCTTGAATGTAATCATAAATTTTTTGCAACTCAGGCGTATTAATTTGTCCATCGTCGTTATAATTATCTATCACGAACCTATCAAGAAACGGCAGAATCTCTATAAATTTTTCAAGCGTCAAGACAGTCCCGTTTGTGTCAAGTGCAAAAATTGCGCGGGGGAGCTTTTCATTTGCGTATTTATGAAATTCTATGATTCTTTCATCGAGGAACGGTTCATTA
This sequence comes from Synergistaceae bacterium, assembly GCA_017443945.1. Classification (NCBI taxonomy): domain Bacteria; kingdom Thermotogati; phylum Synergistota; class Synergistia; order Synergistales; family Synergistaceae; species Synergistaceae bacterium. The sequence continues at coordinate 4,930 of JAFSXS010000018.1, read as the reverse complement.
TTCGAGAATAAAGAAATTCCGCCCTGATAATCCATTTCTGCGAGTTCATCAATTATTTTGCGAAAAAGTTTATCGGACATCTTTGCATATTTTCTCTGAGGCTGATCAACATTTACCGGACAAAAAGCGCAATGGCCGTTACAGCGGTTTACGGTTTCGATTTCGACGGCTTCAATATCCCATTTCATATTACGTGATTTAGCCCATTTTCTGTATCGATGGTCTAATATAATTGCGTTATATTTTTGCAGAACAGGCGCAGGAATTACAGATTTTATTAATTTCTTCATAGTTCGCAGCATAATTTGTCATAGCCTCCATTAATAATTTACACGCAATTTTATCACGGTTACACTTTTAATATTATCAGGCTAAAATAAATTCTCTAAACGTCCTGCTAAATTTTGGGGGCTGTCATTCTCGTTGAACACACAAGAATTTTTTGCGAGCTTCACAAACTCGGCTGCGTTCTTTGCTTGATGGTTATCTGCTGCTTTTGGCCAAGGAATCACTATCGCGGGAATTTCCCATTTCAGAATCTCCGAGAGAGTCGAGCCTCCCGCCCTGCACACTATTAAATCACAAATCGAGTAAAACGCGTTCATGTCCCAATGAGGCAAAATATAATGTCTGTTATCGTCATCGCGCTTTTCATGTGAAGAGAGAAAAACGAAATCAAATTTTTTGCATAATTTCGCTGTGTTCGTCAATAATTCTAGTAATGGCTTGCTTCCGAGTGAACCTCCTGCGATTCCAATAATTTTTGAGTCTGGGCTTATATTCAAATCAAGAGTCTTTAAAGCGTCGACTCTCGGTAATCTTTCAGGCTCTCTAACTGGAGTCCCCGTGCAGGTAAAATTTTTTATTCCTTCACACACCGGCCAAGCTGTAATAATTTTTGCTCCGAGTTTTGCAGCTAATTTCGTAACTTTTCCGGCGACGGCGTTTTGTTCGTGGAGGGTTATTGGGATTCGCTTTGATTTCCCGACCATTAACGGCGCAAATGATATGTAACCTCCGAATAAATAAATCTCGTCAGGCTTGAAATTTTTTATGTAGCTTGAAGTCTGAATCACAGATTTTGCTAAATCAACTGCACGGCCGAAATTTTTTATTAGCGAGTGAGTACCAAGAGGCGACCCCGAAATTTTTAGCAATAACGGCTGAATCCCTTGCGATTTATAAATTTCCTGCTCAAGCGGCCGAGAACCGCATAACCATTTTACAATATGACCATCTGACTCTAACTTTTTGCCGAATACTATAGCCGGAAAAATGTGTCCGCCCGTGCCTCCTGAGACGATTAAAAATTTTTTGCTGCTCATTTTTTGCGCTTCCCCTTGCTGTTATTTTCGAGTTTTATCGACATTAAGAGACCTATTTTCGCCCACATAAATATCATTGAGCTTCCTCCCGAACTTATAAACGGCATTGGAATCCCTGACAACGGCAATAATTTCGTAACTCCGGCAACGTTCATAAACATAGGAAAAATTACAGAAGCAGTCAGTCCCAGCGCAAGAGATTTCGTAAAAGGAGTCTTTGCGTCGCGGTAAATATAATAAGCTCTCCACGTCCATAAAGCGTAAAGAATCAATAAAAACATTGTACCGACAAGCCCGAACTCTTCACCGATCGCAGGAAAAATATAATCTGTGTCAGCTTCCGGCAAATAACGCTCTTCTTGCAAACCGCGCCCGATTCCGACTCCCGTTATTGATCCATTAGCAAACGCAACAAGTCCTTGTATAATCTGAAAGCCTCGCCCCGTAGGATCTGACCATGGATCCCAGAAAGCTAGAAAACGACTCATTCTGTAGGGAGCAATAAGAATCAACACAACAACGGCAGCAAGTCCCAGCATCGCACCCATTAAAGGATATTTCCAGCCCCGACGCTCAATGTGCATAACGAAACATATAGACGCGCAAATAATTGCTCCTCCTAGAGTCGGCTGCAACAATAACGGGATCGCCGTAATCGCGATAACAAAAAGTGTCGGCCTCACAAATGAATGAAAATCTCCGCGCTTCATCACTGAATTTGTGTCGGTCAATCTATCAGCCATAAAAATCGGCAGCACTAATAGCAAGAACTCTAACGGCTGAAATCTGAATCCCATAAAACCCAGCCACCTGCGCGCGCCCATTACTTTAATGCCTATGCCGGGAATAGGAGTCAGAAAAATTAATATCGCCGCAAGAGCAAATAATTTCCCTGAATGCCTGCGAATCTTTTCGGGAGTAACGCCGCCGATAAAACACGCCATTATTGTGAGTCCCAGTCCGATAAATTGAAATTGTTTCAACGGTGCTGCATAGGGATTGCCGCCGGCCATACTTCCGCGCAATGACAACGAGGAAATCATTATAAAGCCGCAGCCGCTTAATATTAACGGGATTATTATTTCCATTATGAATTTATCAGATCATTAACAATTTTGCAGAAATGCTCGCCCCGTGCCTTGTAGCTTTTGTACATGTCCCAGCTTGTGCACGCAGGAGAAAGCAATACTACCATTCCCGGACTTGCAAGACTCGCAGCAAGATTAACAGCTTCTTCCATTGTTGAGACTCTATGAAAATTTTTATAGCCCGCTTGAATTAATGCAGCTTGAATCTTGTCGGCCTCTTCTCCGATTAATATAGCTGAATCGCACTCATTTTTTACGGCATCTGCTAAAGGTGTGTAATCTTCTCCCTTGCCTTGACCGCCGAGAATTATAATTTTTCGTCCTTTAATGCTTGTCATCGCTGTAATAGTTGCTGCTACATTCGTCCCTTTAGAGTCGTCTATGTATTGCACGCCTTTATATGTCCCGGCATTCTCGCACCTGTGCGGTAAAGGTTTAAAGCCTTCAAGCAAAAATTTCACGTCCGGAAGATTCTCAAGTCCTAATAAATTTACTGCACAAAGACTCATAGCTACATTTTCTAAATTGTGAGAACCTATTAAATCAGTGTCATTATACGCAAATAAGCGCGTTGTTTTGCCGTCGAGAGTCAATAAAGCCTCTGAGTCACTCATGAAAATATGACCTGAAAATTTATGTTCGGGCTTCTCGTTCCAGCTTAGAGTGATAATTTTTCCGGAGGGATTCAAAATTTCCGCGTCCCTGTCCTGAATTATTCCGTAACCTTCAGAATCACGCAATGTCAAGACTCGTGATTTAGCTTCGACGTAATTATTATAATTTCCGTGCCAGTCAATATGATCAGGAGCTAAATTTGTTATTATCGCGACTCTTGAGTGCATATTATTTGTAGCTCTTGCAAGTTGAAAGCTGCTTAACTCAAGGACGACCGAGTCAAAATTTTCGCGCGTAAAAATTGCTGAAGCTGTACCGAGATTACCGCCTGTTCCCGTTTTGAGTCCTGCGCGTGTCAAAATATGTCCGATTAATGATGTAACAGTGCTTTTGCCGTTGCTGCCTGTAACGCATAAAAGATTATGAGTCTTTATGTGAGGCAGGACAAAATCAAGCTCACCGGTTAATTTAATGCCTCGTTCCTGCGCGTCATGAAGTATTTGCGATTTCGGCGGGATCCCTGAACTAATTAAAATCTCGTCGACATCTTCAAGAGCTTTTGTTGTATGTCCTTCTTCGTAGGCGATATTATTTGCGTTGAAAATTGCTTTTGCCTCGTCAGAAATTTTTTTCTGCTCAGTAACGAAAACTTTTGCTCCGAGCTGTGAAGCAAGAACCGCAAGCCCCTGACCGCTGACTCCTGCTCCGATAACAACAATCCTTTTATCTTTGTAATCAGGCATTGTGATAAATTGCCCTCCTGTTAATCCTCAAATTTATAATCTGTAAAATTAACTATTAATATATCACAAAGATTAATTACTTCATAACTACGTGAAATATGAATCTCAGCAAAAAAATTCTCCCGTGAAGACCTCTACAGCAGGACCGATCAAGCAGCAATTATTGTTGTCGTCTACTTTTATGCGCAAATCTCCGCCGCGTAAATGAACTAAGACATCACTATTTAATTTATTTGCGATTACTCCCGCGAAAACAGAAGCAGTTGACCCAGTACCGCACGCCATTGTCTCACCGCACCCGCGCTCAAAGACTCTCATATTAATTTCGTTGCGTGAAATAATTTCGACAAAATCAGAACTTGTTTTATCCGGGAATCGCGAATGATTCTCGAAATAAACGCCTTTTTTCGCAAATTCTGAGTCCGGCCAAGAGATTATATTATTAATTTCCGTGTTGTCGTCAACAAAATAAATTGCGTGAGGAGTCCCCGTGTCGATTCCGTAAAATTTTAAGTTCATTCCATCAACATTTATATTTTCGGGCTGCTTGCTTGTGAGAGTCGGCACTCCCATATCGACGTGAATAATTTGCGCTTTGTTGTCGATTACGTCAAGATTTATAGATTTAACGCCAGCGAGTGTGTCAATAGAAATTTTGCGCCGTTCAGGTGAGATTATGCCGTGATCGTAAATATATTTTGCCATGCAGCGAATACCATTTCCGCACATTGTATCGAGTGAGCCGTCAGAGTTATAAATTTGCATGAAAGCGTCTGCATTATTTGAGGGTAAAATTAATATAAGACCGTCAGCGCCGACTCCCTGCCGTCTATCAGAAATTTTTTGCGCGAGTTCATTAGGATTATTAATTTTCTGGTCAAAGCAGTTAATTATCACAAAATCATTCTGGCAGCCGTGCATTTTTGTGAATTGCATAAAAATAGCTCCTCCTGATAAAAAATTTTGTATGAATTATAGCAATTTGCAGTCAATATCACGAGAAATAACCCTTGCAAAGTCAAAGGCTAAAACATTAAAGGCGAAAACCTTTTTTACAACTGCGCGTCATCAGCTGCTCTCGTGGGCCACAGCATAAATACATCAAAACATGCAGGGGATAATCTGACGCATATAATTCATCGGTGGGGGGGGGGGGGGG
>JAFSXS010000017.1 GCA_017443945.1 Synergistaceae bacterium | reverse complement strand
AGGTATCAGGATATTATTATGCTTATTAATAACTTGTCGAGATAAATATAACTATCACAATAATAATTCATCAGCAGTAAATATAAATATTGACGCTCTGTCGTGTGTGTGCGGCGGGGCGTTTTTTGTATATGGAGGTCAGAATAATGCTTGGCGTTGGAAGAATTTTAAGACGTATGATAGGTAAGAAAAAATTTTATCCGTTTTTCAGAAATCTATATAGTACTGCTATTACTGGAATGAATATAGGACTGGGAACAGGAGTTAATGTCAGTGGCGAAATAAATTCTCTTGCTTACGTCAAAGAACATTCATCAACTGGAAAAACTATCATAATATTTGATGTAGGAGCAAATAAGGGTCAATACTCACAGTTTTTACTAGATTTTTTTAGCGATGATAATATTGAGATACACAGCTTCGAGCCCGGACATGAAACATTTAAAATTTTATACGCTAATTTAGGCAGCGAGTCAAAAATTACCCTCAACAATTTTGGCCTAAGCGATTCAAAGTCTCAGAGCACATTATTTTATGACAAAGCAGGTTCAGGACTTGCAAGCATATACAAACGTCAGCTCGATTATCTCAATATAGAATTTGAACAAAGCGAGTCTATAATGCTTGATACTCTTGATAAATACGTAAACGATAAGAAAATTGGTCATATAGATTTGCTTAAACTTGATGTAGAAGGCAACGAATTAAATGTGTTAAAGGGTGCTGCTGATTCTCTTGCCAATGGAATTATTAAAGCTATACAAATTGAATTTGGCGGCTGTAATATTGATTCACGTACATTTATACGCGATTTCTGGAATTTACTTCACAAAGATTTTACGATGTATAGAATCATGAAAGACGGATTAATTGAGATTAACCAATATGACGAGAGATTAGAAATTTTTACATGCACAAATTTTTTCTTCGCTAAAAAGTAAGACTCATATTTGACCCTCTTTGATTCATGACATAAAATTTTTGTAAACTCAAAGGGGGTAAAATATTTTGCCGGGCAAATTTTCAGCTTCAACAGTAAAAGATATGACAGAGGGCGTAATATGGCGGCATTTGATAAATTTTGCGTTTCCTCTGTTTGTCGGGAATATATTTCAGCAGCTTTATAACACAGTTGACAGCATTGTTGTCGGAAATTTTGTCGGCTCTGATGCTCTCGGCGCAGTAACTTCTACGATTCCCGTCGTAATTACGTTAATAGGCTTATTTATTGGTCTTACAATGGGAGCAAGCGTCGTTATTTCTCAATATTTCGGCGCAAAGGACATCACAAATTTACGAAAAGCGACTCACACGGCCGTAGTAGCTACTGTTATAATGTCATTAATTATTTCTGCGATTGGCTATTACTCTACACCGTTTTTATTGCGAATGATGAACACTCCCCCGACTGTATTTAAGGAAGCTGTTGTTTACCTGCAAATTTTTTCGTTGGGACTGGGCGGAACAATGCTTTATAATATGGGATCTGCTATTTTGCGTGCTGTAGGAGATTCAAAGAGGCCGTTATATTTCTTGATTCTAGCGTCGATTCTGAATATTTTTCTTGATTTATTGTTCGTAATAACGTTTGAGTCAGGTGTTGCAGGAGTTGCATATGCTACAATAATTGCACAGTTAGTGTCGGGATTAATAATTTTCTGGCGCTTATTCAGAAGTAATGAAGTTCATAGCTTGACGTGGCGCGAAATGAAAATAGATTCTGCCATACTTGCCCGAATAATAAAAATTGGTTTTCCTGCGGGTTTGCAAATGGCGTTGACTTCGTTCTCAAATGTATTTGTTCAGGCGTATATAAATTCTTACGGTGCAGCAGCTACAGCAGGGTGGGGAATTTACGCACGTGTTGACGCATTTGTAACACTTTCGACTCAAAGTATGGCAATGGCAATAACAACTTTTGTCGGACAAAATGCAGGTGCGCGCAATCATGAAAGAATTAGACTCGGTATGCGTGAATGTCTGAAAATTTCTCTCTCGATTTCAGGAACTATAATATTTTTCTTGTACATCACAGCACCGTTTATAGCTTCATTATTTAATCGGGACGCAAAAGTTTTGTATTACGGTGTATTATTTTTGCGGTTGAACTCAATTTTTGACCCCTTCAACGTAATTAATCAAGTTTACGCGGGTGCATTGCGCGGAGTAGGCGACTCAAGGACTCCGATGTTAATAATGCTTGGTTCATTTGTAGTGTTCAGGCAGATTTATTTATTTATTATATCGAGATTGACGAGTTCAATATATTTTATTGCGATAGGTTATCCGGTGGGCTGGATAGTTTGTTGTACGTTAATGCTGCTTCACGTGAAAATAAGCGGCTGGGAGAAGAAAATAGCTGCTTTGAAATAATAAAAATTTTTGTTCGAGGTGTAAGACGTGAAAAAATTGCGAGGTCATGAAGTTTTCTTAATGGCTGCGTTTGCTGCTGCTGTAAATTTATTATTTGTATTTGTTCATGAATGCTGGCGTGATGAGGCTCAAGCGTGGTTAATTGCGCGTGATAATAATATTTTCTCACTCTTTGACGTTACATCATGGGAAGGCCATCCGTGTTTATGGTTCTTGACGCTAATGCCGTTTGCTAGATTAGGATTCCCGTATTTTACGCTGAAGTTGATTTCATATTTTATAATGCTTGCTGTAATAATAATTATTGCGTTAAAAGCTCCCTTCGAGAATCACATAAAAGCGTTATTTATCTTGAGTCCCATGTGTATATATTGCTTTGTAACTCCTGCGCGGGTTTATTGCTTGTGCGCGTTGTTTACGGTTTTAGCGGCTATGATTTATAAGAATCGACTCGAACGCCCTTTTTTGTATGGGATTGTGTTAGCGTTGAACTTGCAGACTCATATAATAATGGCCGGTTTTGTTGTAGCTGCTTGCTTTGAGTGGCTTTATAGCGCGTGTCATGATAGGAGATTCACTAAAAAATTTGTATATAATATTTTAGGAATGGCGATTCCATTTTTGAGCGGTTTATTTTTGTTGTACGAGTTTCGGGATACTTTTTCGAGTCCAATTGTTACTAGTGAACATTTAATTATTATAGATCGCTGGCTCATTGAAGTGTGTGTGATAATTTTTTTAACGGTTATTATTTACATTTGGGCTGCAAAAATCGGACTCAAGGCTGGCGGAGCTTCATTTATTGTGCTTTCTGCTGCGGCGTGGCAAATCTATATACATTTATTCATCTATTATTTGCACATGTATAAAATTATAATCTGGATAACTTTTTTAATGTGGCTGATGTGGGTCATTTACGACGAAAATACGCAATTTACGCAAGGGGGAGGGGGGGCATTTACACAGAGTCTCAAGAAATTTATAACCTTCAGCACGTTTATTATAATCTTGACTATGGCAGGACATTATTATTATAAGTACACATTTTTTGATTTATTCTACAAATTTTCAGGCGGTGAAGGAGCTGCAATCGCACTTGAGAGTCTGCCGGATAACGCAATAATATTTGAGCCTCCTGAAAAAGTATGCAAATCCGTAATCCCTTATCTTAGAACAAAGAAAATTTATAGCCTCACTTTACAGAAAAACGCGAATTACACAGAATTTATTGCGGCCGTTCGTAAAATGTTCCCGAATATAAAAGATTTCTGGCTTATCTGTAATCCTGATAGCGATAGAATCAAAAATTTGCAGAGTTATTTACGCGACGAAGATTTATATTACACTGACAAAGACGAGCTAATATTAATGGACGAACACTTTTCAATTTATCACGTGAAATTACAATAAATGCTATACTCATAAAAAATTTTGTCGGGAAGTGTAGTCAAGTGAGAAAAATTTTATTCGCGTTCATACTTATATTTATATTTACGTCGCAGGCCATGTCAGCAAATTATAAAGAAGGCGAGGCTCTAGCAGTCTTCAGAGTCCCTGAAAATCTTAATGTCTCAACAGCGAGTCAAAAAATTTCAGAAATAGCAGGCTCCATTAATGCAAGAATAGCAGAAAATTACGAGACTCTCTCGGAAATCGGCAATAAAATTTTCGTTCTCGTTCATTCAGATTCAATGACGACTCAAGAATTAATCAACTCATTAAAGCAGCGTCAAGACGTTATCAGTGTGTCGCCAAATTATTTTATCAGTAGGTCAAGCGAAACTATTTATCCCAACGATCCGAGCTTTGATGTCTGCTGGGGACTCGATAAGATTCGTGCGCCGGAAGTCTGGCCGTTCACAACAGGAAGCAGAGACATTTACGTTTGTGTAATTGACTCAGGAATCTACAAGCACCCGGATTTAATTGCAAATCTTTCGCCGGAATTATCGCAGAATTTCTCAACAGTCAGCGGCGATTATGATAAATCATTTACAAGCTGGGACGTTGACAGAGACGGACACGGGACTCACGTCTCAGGCACCATCGGCGCAGTAGGAAATAACAATATCGGAGTCGCCGGCGTAAATTGGCAGGTAAAATTAATTGCCGTCAGAGTCTTTGACAACAACGAATACGAAACTATCAGCCAAGAAATTCGAGCCATAAATTATATTGCCTCACTCCTGCAAAAATATCCTGATTTGAAAATTGCTGCAATAAATATGTCTCTCGGCGCATACTTTCCCATAACGCCCGAAGAAATGTGCGATGACGTTTACTATATGGCATTTAAGGCACTTGATGACTTAGATAGAACGCTAATAATCGCAGCAGCTGGCAATAACGGACTCGAACTCGGCAAGCCCGCACCATTTGATGATGTTTCCGGCAGCAAAATTTTTAGAGCAGGTGAATACCATTATCCGGCAAGTTTTAAGGGACTGAAAAATTTTATAACTGTCGGAGCAATTGACTCAAGTGATTTAGCAGCCCGCTTCACTAACTGGGGCGAAAGTGTCGACATCGCTGCACCCGGAGTCGGAATATTAAGCACTTATTCGCCTCTGAATGCGCAATATAATACAATGTATCGATCCATAAGCGGAACATCAATGTCAGCACCTCACGTAACAGGAGCAGCAGCACTCTTGTTATCAGCTTTTCCCGACGCTGAACCCTCGCAAATAAAGTCTGCATTACTCAACGGCGCAAACAAAGAAATAAACCCCGTCGCATATCCGTTTTCTTATTTCGTGAGAGATTATCTATCAGCAGCAATTAAAAATATTGACGCTCAAATAGAATCCGGCGACATTCCAGCAGAGTCAAGAGATTTACAAATTCAGTTATCAGAAGAAAGAATCAAAGCACGTTTTGCACCCTATGAAGCTATTAACGGTAAAGGCACTGTCTCGCGTTACGGCCTTCTTGACATTAAAGCAGCTTACGACATATTAGAATCAGAAATGAATCGCGAAAATAATTCATCACCAAACGGGAGCAGCGGAGGTTGTAACATAAATTATTCGTTCTTGGCCATATTAATTTTATTGTGCGTAATAATCAAGTTGTCAAGAAAAATTTAATGCGTGATATAATTTTTGCAATATTTCACATTATAAGGGAGTTGTTATTCAATGCGTAAATTTTTAGCGGCGTTAATGCTCGTATTAATGCTCTGCACCGTTGCAGCTGCTGACGATGACGTTATCAAAGTCGGTGTGTTCAATTGCTTGACCGGTCAAAACGCTTTCGGAGGACAATTAGAGCTCGAAGGCACACAATTAGCGCATTCTTTATTTCCGACTATATTAGGGAAAAAAGTAGAACTCGTTATCGTTGACAACAAGTCAGACAAGGTTGAAGCAGCAAATGCAGTAACGCGCTTAATCGAGAATGACAAAGTAAACGCTATAATCGGCACTTACGGTTCATCACTTGCAATGGCCGGAGGAGAAGTCGCAGAAAAAGCCGGAATCCCTGTAATCGGGACTTCATGCACAAATCCGCTTGTAACTCTCGACAAAAAATTTTATTTCCGTGTATGCTTCATTGATCCGTTTCAGGGTGCAGGAGCGGCGACTTATGCATTTAGGACGCTTGGACTCAAGAGAGCGGCTACACTTGTTGACATGTCAAATGATTACAGCGTAGGACTCGGAAAATTTTTCAGAGATTCATACAAGAAAATGGGCGGTGAAATCGTAGCAAGTTTACTCTATCAGACAGGAGACACAGATTTTACAGCACAATTAACAGCTTTAATCGACGCAAAACCCGACATAGTATTTCTGCCGGCATATTTTGCAGAAGGAGCAATCGTACTCAAGCAGGCAAAGGAACTCGGCGCAACATTTAAATTTATCGGTGCCGACGCAATGGACAACCCCGAAATAGTAACGTTAGGCGGCGATGCTGTAGAAGGCTTCATGCACACAACATTTGCGTATGATCCTTCAATGCCGTCTATGAATCCTATTGCAAGAGAATTTACTTTGCAGTGGAACAAGATTCACCCCGATAAAGCACCTAACGTAAATTGCGCTCTCGGTTATGACTGTTATATTATGCTCAAAGACGCAATCGAACGCGCCGGAAGTGCTGATCCCGCAAAAATTAGAGATGCACTCGAAACCGTGAAAGATCTTCCGACAGTTACAGGAATGACAACAATCAACGCGACCCATGACGCAGAAAAAGATATGGGAATCGTAGAGATTATCAACGGCAAGAAAACTTTTATCGGCATAGTTCAGCCTGAAGTATAAAATTTTGCAAGTTTTGAGGGGGAGGGGGAAAATTATCCTTCTCCCTTTTTTATTATTCATGCACGAAAGGTTATGTTAATTTGAATCTGAATATATTTGTGCAGCATTTCATTAACGCATTGAGTCTCGGTTCGCTTTATGGTCTCGTTGCAGTCGGTTATACGATGGTCTACGGGATTTTGCGATTAATAAATTTTGCTCACGGCGATATTTTCATGTTAGGAGCTTATTTCGTTTATTTTGCTACGATTGTGTATCATCTTCCTTGGGTAATCGGCGTAATTATTGCGATAATATTAACTACAATCTGCGGACTCTTAGTCGACCGAATCGCGTATAAGCCATTGAGGGAAGCTCCGAGAATTTCTGCGTTAATAAGTGCTATCGGTGTATCATTCTTTATCGAAAATTTTGCAGTAGTAGTCTTTACCGGAATGCCCCGCCCAGTTGTACAGCCTAAAATTTTAATGACTCCCATAGTTTTATCAGGCGGAGTGCGTTTAATTCCGCTTGGGATTCTTGTTCCTGTTGTAGCATTTATTCTCGTTGGTGCGTTATTGTGGCTGTTATATCGAACTAAGCCGGGGCTTGCAATGCGTGCGATTTCGTTTGACATTGAGACGACTCGCATGATGGGAGTATCAGTAAATAAAATTATTGCGCTTGCGTTCGGACTCGGTTCTGCGTTGGCTGCTGTTGCCGGAATAATGTGGGCTTTGCGTTATCCTCGTGTAGAGCCTTTTATGGGAATGACTCCGGGAATCAAAGCATTTATTGCAGCAGTTTTCGGCGGTATAGGATCTGTTCCAGGCGCGATGATAGGCGGATTAATTCTCGGTTTCGTTGAAATAATGTCAGTTGCGTTTTTCCCGACTCTTTCCGGCTATAAAGATGCGTTTGCGTTTTTGCTGCTGATATTGATATTACTGTTCAGGCCGACGGGCTTATTAGGCGAAAAATTGGAGGATAAAATTTAATGTGCGCGATTACTGGGCGGGGAGGGGGGGCAAGGGGGGACGGGCTCTGGGGGTCCCCCCTCACAGAAAAAATTTAAAATTTTACATATTGGAGGATTATATAATGTTTGCGATAACGCTCAGTTATGATGTCTTGAGATTGGAGGGCAATAAATTATAATGCACAAAGTAAGAAATTTAGTGCTTACGATTATAGCAGTAATATTATTTGCATTATTTCTCGATAAAGCACCGGAATTATTAAACGGTTACTGGCAGAGAATATTAAATTTAATCGCAATAAATGCAATTCTCGCGTTGAGTCTCAATTTAATTTACGGCATTACGGGCATGTTCTCGCTCGGCCACGCTGGTTTTATGGCGATAGGTGCGTATGTGTCTGCTTTGTTAGTTCTTTCTCCTGCTCAGAAAAATGCGATGTGGATTCTTGAAGATATTTATCCGTGGCTGTTGAATGTAAATGCGCCCTTCATTGTGTCAATAATAATTGCTGGAATAATAGCGGCGTTTTTCGGGTGGCTGATTGCTCTTCCTGTCTTGAGGCTCGGCGGTGATTACTTAGGGATTGCGACTCTAGGTTTTGCAGAGATAATAAGAATCTTAATCACTAACACTGCACGACTCACAAATGGATCTCTCGGCCTTAAAGGTATTCCGGCGTATACAAGTTTATTCATGAGCTGGGGCTGTCTTGGAATAGTTTTATTGTGTACGGTCTGCATGCTGCGAAGTAATTTCGGCGGAGTTCTTCGTGCTGTCCGAGATGATGAAGTTGCTGCGCGAATGATGGGCATTAACACATTTAGAGTCAAAGTTATAGCGTTTACACTCGGATGTTTCGGAGGAGGACTCGGCGGTGCTTTGATGGGAAATCTAATCACGACGATAGACCCTAAAATGTTTATGATTACTCAGACATATAATATTTTGATGATTATAGTAGTCGGAGGGCTCGGAAGTATTACAGGCTCGTTAATAGGTTCTGTCTTAGTTACGACTATGTTAGAATGGCTGCGATTTGTCGAGAATCCTATCACGATAGCAGGCTTTAATATTCCTGGTATACCTGGCATGAGAATGGTAATTTTTTCGCTCTTGTTGATAGTTGTTATAATTTTCCGCCGTGAAGGTATTATGGGAATGCGCGAATTTTCGTGGGATATATTTTTTCCAAAGTCTAAGGCCAAGCACAAGGACTCACAAAAATTTTCGGGCCCCGTTCTTGAAGTCGATAATATGACTCTGAAGTTCGGCGGACTCACAGCAATAGAAAATCTCAGCTTTGAAATTAATCACGGTCAAATAATGGGACTAATCGGCCCTAACGGTGCAGGTAAGACAAGCGCATTTAACGTCATCAGCGGATTCTATAAGCCTACATCAGGAAGCATAAAATTTTTAGGAAAATCTATCGGAGGACTCAGCCCTGACGAAGTCTGCAAATCAGGAATGAGCCGCACATTTCAGAATATAAGACTCTTCGGACATGAGACAGTCTTACAAAATGTCATGATAGGAGCGCGAATCAGGCAAAATTATTCGTGGTGGATGTCATTAATGCCGTTTATTTTCACGGACGTTATACAGGAAGACTCAGCCGTCAAAGCAAGAGCATTAGATTTACTTGCACAGCTTGGACTCGCTGAATTTGCCGACGAGAAAGCCGCTTCACTTCCTTATGGTGCGCAGAGAAGACTCGAAATCGCAAGAGCATTAGCAACACGGCCGAAATTTTTATTGCTTGATGAACCCGCAGCAGGAATGAACCCTCAAGAAAGCGAAGAACTATTAAACTTTATACGCAGACTCCGTGATGAATTTGACTTGACAATTTTGTTAATTGAACATGATATGAAAGTCGTAATGAACGTATGCGATTATATTCACGTTTTAGATCAGGGCGTTCACATTGCGCAGGGTACTCCGGCAGAAATAAAAGCAAATCCGCGCGTCATTGAGGCGTATTTAGGTGCGGGCGCGTCAGGTGAAGGGAGCGTTGCTTAAATGTTGTCGATAAAAAATTTGAATGTCAATTACGGAGCTATTCACGCCGTCAGAAATGTATCGCTCGAAATAAATTACGGCGAAATTGTAACGTTAATCGGCGCAAATGGTGCAGGAAAATCGAGCGTCATACGTGCAATAATGGGACTCGTAAAATCTCAAGCTGACTCAATGATTTATACTTCTCCTCGCGATAATAAATCAGTCTCGTTAATCAGCAAACCGGCAGAGACTCACGTGCAGTTAGGAATATCATTAAGTCCTGAAGGCCGGCGAATCTTACCGCAATTAACAGTCGAAGAAAATTTGAATCTCGGCGCATACATCCGCAATGACCCGCAAGAAATTGCAGAAGATATGAATTATGTATATTCATTATTTCCGAGACTCAAGGAACGGCGCAGACAGAAGGGCGGCACACTTTCAGGAGGAGAGCAGCAGATGTTAGCAGTAGCACGCGCATTAATGAGTCGTCCTGATTTGCTGATGCTTGATGAACCTTCACTAGGACTCGCGCCGATTTTAGTTGATGAAGTCTTTGATGTCATACGCACAATTAATTCGCAGGGGAAAACGATTTTATTAGTCGAGCAGAACGCATTTGCAGCGTTAAAAGTTGCTCACAAAGCATATGTTCTCGAAGTAGGAGCGGTGAGTCTTTCGGGTACAGGTGCGGAATTGTTGAATAATCCCGAAGTAAAAGCGGCGTATTTAGGCGGTTAATCGATAAAAATTTTTCCCTCTCATGAGTCACTAACGGGAGGGAATTTTTTTTGCGTGATATAATAAGTCTCATCCATTCAGATAAATTTTTCATGTTAAATAAATGATTTTACAACTACATTTGCAACTACAAACGCGTGAAAATTTTTTAGTGCCTGCAAGAGTTCACAAATATTTTCAAAAAGTTTATGCGTTAAAATATTTTTGTTGTGCGCGTGAGAATATATTATAATTAATCGCACTTCTTTTCTTCGTAAATATTAATTAATGAAGGTGCTATTGATGAAAAAATTTTTGTGTGCTTCATTAGTTTTTGCGTTAAGTTTGATGATGATTCCGCAGGCATGTGCAACTGTTTCGCTTAATGCGTTCCCGGATTCAGTTTTTCGTGAATATCTGAAACAATTTGACACCGGCTATTATGATTCAGATGTAGGAGATACTATCGGAGCAGATGACGACATTTTGGCAGATATAGAACTTGAGCGGATAACTTCTTTAACTGCTCAAGGCAACGAATGGTCGTCATTAGAAGGTATCAAGCATTTAACTTCTCTAACTACATTACGTTTATTTGGTACTAGTGTAAAAGAACTTGATATCAGCGGCATGAAAAATTTTGATTCTTTAGAATGCATGATGAATGATAAGTCTGACAAATTTAAATCTAAGCGGTTCGGCTATATCAGAATTGTACTGCAGCGGTAATCAGCATCTAAAGGAAATCAACGCGGGCAACTGTAATAAATTAACATATTTAGACTGTAATACTAATCCTGAACTGGCAGCATTAAATATCAACGGATGTTCGGCATTAGAATATTTAAATTGCAGCTTTTGTGTCCTGACAGAATTAAGCGTAACCGGCAGTAAGTCTTTAGGAGAAATATATTGTAATGATAATCAACTAACAGCACTAAACATTAACAGCTGTCCGGCACTAACATTTTGACAATGCGAAAACAATCAATTAACACAATTAAATATAACAGGTTGCGGCGCTTTAAAATATTTATACTTTCACAATAATAAGGTTACAGAATTTAATCCAAGCAGCTATAAATCTTTAGAAAGTTTGACCTGCTCTTATAATCAACTTGAAGAATTAAATATCAGCAGTTGTTCGGCTTTAAAGTCGCTGGTATGCAATAATAATAAATTGATAAAACTTGATGTAAGTAAATGTACAGCTTTAGAAACGCTTATTTGCAATGAAAACAGTATCACAGAACTAGATCTCAGCAAAAATAAAAACTTTAATGAATATACAAGCAGTCTCAGCAATCAAAGAGTTAAAGCTCTAGAAACTACACTGACACTTGAAGGCTGCAAACTTGATTTACATGATTACGTCTCTAACATCAAAAATATTGCTGATGTATGGGGCGATTTTTTCGTCAATTATAATCAGTCAAGCGGTATTGTCTTATGCGATGGCGATATTAACACAATAGTTTACACTTATAACACTCATTCAAGTAACGGGGCATTAATGAGCGTTGTTATTAAATCACCTTTGCGTATAGGAATATTTGATCGTACTGCTTCCTGCGCTATTTGTGATATGGATGAGCGATTTTATTATGACAGCGACGGCAATTCAATCAAGGAAGAAAATTTTTCTAGTGAGTATTACTCTCAATTCTTCAAAGCCGGATTCACAGCTGACGGAAATTCAAGATTAATTATCAGAGCTCAGACCGATTGTCCCGGCCATGTAACTTTTTCATTAACTGATGATATAGGGGCAACTTTTGAACAATTAACAAATCGCACAAATAAATCAACCGGATCGCTTCGAGTAGCAACTACAGAACTTAATTCAGAACTTTATCAGGCTTCAGCGGTGTTAGTTGCTCCTGAGTCTTTCCCGAACAATAAAAAAATTTCCGTCCGATAAATTCAAGATTCAAATAATATTTGCTCCACTTGATAATTTAGTGAATGGAACGGATAATTATACTGCTAGAAATTTTGATTTTACAATAAAAGCTGCTCCCGTTCTGTTAATTCCTGGAATGTTCGATAAAGCAGAAAAAACTTTCGGTATAATTGCAAAATCGAAATTAGGCATATATGGCAGTCTCCTTGCAAACGGCTTTGACAAAAAATATATACACTGGTGGAACTATGACCAGTCAAAGGGGCCTAATGAGCTTATTGATAATAACTGTGATTTTTTCGAGAAATTAACAAGTATATTTGCTCAATATTTTAATGAAGGAATACTCTGCACAAAAGTTGATATTATTGCTCACGGGATGGGCGGACTTATAGCGCGAAAATTTTTAAGCGAGGAGACAAAAGACGAATTTGACAACAACAACTGGGGTAATAACTGGTCTGCATATTCATATAAACAAGGCATGGTCAGGAGGCTTATTACTGTAGCAGCTCCTCATTTGGGAACACCTTGGGCGGACGGGCCGTACAGAAAAAATTTCATCACTGTAATGTATAATGCTCTGCTGACTGGTACATTTAACGGCAATCATCCGTTTGCTGAAGCATGGATAAAACCGTTTACAGTTCTAGTTAATGGAGTGATTGAGACAGCAAAGCTCGCTTTTGGCAATAATAAAGACAGTGCATGGGCAGAACTCACGACAACAACTCCGCGCAGTTATGGACTTCCTGCAAATGTTCCTATGCACTCGATGATAGGCTCAATGTTTTGGGAGAACAGTTTTCTAAATGCCTATAATTCTATTGCAAAGATGGTTGAGACAAAAACGGGCGCGATTGTTGACATGAGTAATATGCCGTCATTAATAATCGGTATAGTAAAACAATATGTTACAGCACAAATAAAAAGTATCAAGGAGGACGGAGCAGCTAATGCACTCAAGAAAAGACTCAAACGTTTAAAACTTGCAAACAAAATTTTAGGGCCGTTAGCTCTTGCATATGAAATTCCGTCATATATGCGTACAGTTGTCGACGTGATGACAATGATATATTTTAACGGACAGCCTAATGATTTAATTGTAGGTCATAACAGTGCTGGCGGAGACGGAAAAATAAATCTCACAGTATATGAGAATACAGCAGGTGATATAACAGACTCGAATCCATTAGATGATAAAAGCGATAGATACGCTCACTGGTCAATATGCAGACAAAACGATGTAGGTAATCAAATTGCTTCACTGCTCAAGGGGTCAAGTGAAAATTTTACTACATTTGATACGGAGCAATACGAGTCAGCACCGCCCGCATCAACGACAGCTGCAACGGCCGATTTACCTGATGACATAGATAATTTAGGAACATTTAAATTTGTTGATACGCTTAATTTGAAGATTGAGCCTCAAATTTTGAGAGTCAGCGATAACAGCACCGTAAAAATTACACTCACGAGCGAACATCCCATAAAAGGCGATATATTTTGCGTCTTTGCTAATAATGATGAAGATAATAGATTCTTCAAGCTGCCGAGTAATGGCACAGGGAAAAATTTTTCTGCTGAATTTAAAGCGGCTGATCTCTTTATGAGCATGGACAAGGGTATAATAGAGTTTACATGTTTATCGTTTATTTCAGGTGATTCAGGCATTACAGGAGCATACGTGTCAAATACTGTAAATGTTCTCTCGCGCGCTGACTTTGACTTGAGCAATAAAAATATCGTGAGTCTTGATTTTCTCGGCGAGACAACAATTTGTACAAGCCTAAATGATGAAATCCCCGCAGGACTCTACGCGATTGACGACGAAGGAAATTATTACGACATTTCATCGCCATTAAACGGCACGCAATGGACATCAACGGAAATTGCAAGAGTGAACGATAACGGCTGTATTTACGGACTTCAAGAGGGCAGCACAGAATTAACAGCAAATTTTAAAGGTGTAACAGCGTCAATAAATGTTGTAGTCGGCCCTGCAATTGAATATGATAATGAAGACTCTACACCGCCGCAAATTTCAACAAGCACACTCGACAACGCACACACCGGAAAATCTTATAATTTCCAGCTAAAAGCGTCAGGATCAGGCACTATAACATGGCAGATAAAATCGGGTTCACTTCCTGAAGGCTTGAATCTCAGCGAGTCAGGACTCATCAGCGGCAAACCGTCAAAGGCAGGCACTTATAAATTTACTGTTACAGCCTCAAACGGTAATGAATCGGACTCTAAAGAATTTGCAATAATAGTTACGTCATCAGGAGCTTCACTCGAAATCACAACAGAGACTCTCAAGGCCGGCACTCACAAGAAAAATTACAGCGCAACTATCAAAGCTAAGGGAGCAAATAACTTCACAGCGTCGGGACTCCCTGAAGGCTTGAATATTTCAGCAACGGGCAAAATTTCCGGCAAACCTTCAGAGTACGGCAATTTTAACGTAATAATAACGGCCTCTAACGCTAATGAATCGACACAAAAAAGTTTTTCACTCGTAATAAAACCTGTCGCGCCAAAAATTTCCGCAAAAATATCAACAGGCCGAGTCCATGAAGAATATTCTACAATTTTGACAATTTCTAAAGGTTCTAACCCTGTCAAATGGAGCGTCGATTATTTACCGGAAGGCTTGACTCTTAACTCTGAGACAGGGAAAATTTCAGGAAAACCGACTCAATTTTTCAAGGGCAAAATAAATATTACTGCCTCAAATGACGCAGGAATCACAAATAAATCAATGACTCTAAAAATTGACGCAGACAAGCCCGCGATAACTTCAATTACTCATGACGGAAGATCAGCAGCCGTAAAAGGTCAAAGCTATTCTATTTCATGTGAAGGAACAGGGACAACGCCGTTAATATGGTCATTTACGGGACTTCCTGAAGGCATGACAGGAGACTCAAGCACCGGCAAAATTTCAGGAACACCGACAGAGTCAGGAAAATTCAAAATTTCTGTCGAGCTTACGAACATGACCGGCAAAATTAAGCGCAAAAAATATACTTTGATTGTGTATAATCCTCCTGCAATTACAACTGAAAATTTACCCGACGCAACATATAATAATTCTTATAAATTCTTACTCACAGCGCGAGACCAGCAAAATTTTTAATCTCGTGATAAATAATAATCCTGACTCGAAAAAGGCTTATAACGAGACTCAGACTCAAGACTCCAAAGATTCAACAAGTGCAAGCGATTCACTTAATGAGCCTGAAAAAATTATTGTCTCACCTGAAAAATTAATAATCGGCCCTGAACGCAATATTTCAACAACAAATATAAATCTCTCGAACGATTATATAATTGCTGCCGTGTTACCTGAGATTCAAGTAACAGAAAGCGGACTCTATGAGATTGAAGTCGAACTCTATGAGTCAATCAATATTGGCGAAAAATTAATTTGGCTGGCAATGCCTAAGAATCACGAGCCTTCAGAAGATGATTTAATCGCAGAATTTTACGACGAGACCGGACAAGAAATTTTCACAGTCCCGGAAAATCATTTAATCACAGTTTCTGCATGGTTCAATAAAGGAGTTATTTATTTGCCGGTTATAGCTGTAAAATCAGAAAAGTAAACATAATGGCAGAGAAATATTTACAGAATCAACTTGTAGATTTTCCCTGCCATATTTATTTATCCGCGTGTAATTTGCGTGTTCGCCATTTTCTCATAAACGAGAGCTAATGCACTGTGATCAAGACTTCCGTTATTATCGCCGTGTAAAATCTTCATCATTTCCGCAACCTGTGCAGTTAACGGCATAGGAGCATCAACCGCGCGGGCAGAGTCCATAACGTTAGCTAAATCTTTTATGTGCAAATCGATTCTGAATCCAGGCTTAAAATTTCTGTCCATAATCATGGGTGCTTTTGCGTCCATCACGACAGAGCCTGCAAGCCCGCCCCTTATAGCTTGATAAATTGCTTCAGGATTTACGCCCGCTTTCTTGCCGAGCATTAGAGCCTCACTCACTGCCGCAATATTTATAGCAACTATCGCTTGATTACATAATTTCGTAACATTGCCCGCTCCGATATCGCCGCAAAGAACTACACTTGAGCCCATAGCCTTTAAGACCGGTTCAAAGCGCGTGAAAATTTCTTTCTTGCCTCCAACCATGAAACTTAATGTGCCGTCTATAGCTTTAGGTTCTCCGCCTGATACAGGAGCGTCAAGCATTTCGATTCCAAATTTTGAGAGTTCGTTTGCAATTTCTCTGCTTGCAAGAGGGTTAATCGACGACATATCGATAAAAACTGCGCCTTTTTCCATGTGTTCGGCGACTTTATCATCAGTGAGCATAACGCTTTTAACGTGAGGTGAATTAGGCAGCATTGTTAAAACGAGTTCTGCACCCTTTGCAACATCAGAGGCTTTCTCGGCTGCTTTTGCTTTACCCTGTGAGAATGCGACGACCTCATCAACTGAAGCGCGGCTCCTGTTATAAACTGTTAACTCATGCCCGGCCTTGATTAAATTTTTTGCCATAGGTTTGCCCATAATGCCGAGTCCGATAAATCCGATTTTCATAAAAAATTTTCCTCCTTGTAAATGTCATTTGCTGTAATTCCTTCTGAAATTGTGCCGAGTTTAATTTTTGCAGGTTGCTGCATAGGCTGAAGGGAACAGCTAATTTATTATATCAGCTATGAAGGTTTGTTCCTTTGTTATCTTGTACAAGAATTATTTTACGATTCAGGGTCTGCCGGTCTATACGGAAATTAATTTTACTTCTTAATGGCTGCTCGACACTGACAAAAACGCGCTTCTTTCCGATCTTGCCAGCGTCTCAGAAAATTATTGCGTGATAATATCTTCATGGCTTGAGTCAAGAATAATTTATAAACTTGATTACGGGGATCTCTCAAAACTATTTTCCCAGCAAAAAATCTAATGTCATGTTGCATTAATTCAGATATAATATTTTCACTCATTAAAAATTTTTATATTCATAATTAGGAGGTAGGTTTCACGTGAAAAGATTTATTTATGCGTTACTCACTGCAATGCTTGTTATTTGCTTGTGCACGTCGGGAATTTTCGCGGCTGAAGGCGACTCGTCAGCATGGAAATTCGACAAACCCATTAATATCGTATGTCCATGGGGCGAAGGCGGCGGAGCAGATTCTACACTTCGCGCACTTGCAAAAGCTCTCGAGGAATCATCCGGAATCAAAGTCAACGTCGTGAACTTCACAGGCAGCGGCGGTGCAAACGGTGCAGCTTACACAAATGGACAACCAGCAGACGGTTATACATTTTTGCTTGGCACACAGAGTTTATTTATCATTGATATTCAGGGCGGAATGTCGTTCAAGTTCAAAGATTCATTTGTACCCGTTGCAAGACTCGTCAATGCAATTAACGTTATTGCAGCTTCACGCAAAGCAATGGAGGAAAGAGGCTATAATAATTTCTCAGAACTACGCGAATTTGTGCAGAAACATCCGGCAAGTATCACAGTCGGAATGCTCACAAGCACAGGCGTTGACGGAATATCATTCAGACAAGCTATCGAAGGTTTGAACGTTCTTGAAGTAAATTATCCTACGGGCGCAGGTATGAACGGTGCACTCAAAGACGGACAAATTGATTTAATGATGACTGGTACTGATGAAATCGGAGAACTTATCGCAGCAGGAGAAATTACGCCGTTGTTAGTCCTCGCAGAAAAAAGAATGTCGCGCTATCCAAATGTAGAGTCAGCTGGCGAACTCGGCATTAAATCATTCTTGGGGCCCGAAAGAGGAATCTTCGCGAAAAAAGGTACTCCCCCCGAAGCAATAGCAGCACTTGCAAAAGCTATCGAGGACGCAATGAAGACTCAAACGTGGCAAAATTTCTTAGAAAATGGCGGCTACACTGATAGACCCGGATTCGCGAACACTGCCGATTATCAAAAAATTATGGACGACGAGTATAAAACTTTTACTGACATGCTCAAGCCCAAGACTCCCGCAAAGAAACCCGCAGCACCTTCTACAAAACTTGCTGTAATAGGCTTTGTGATGGTGTTAATTCTTATAATCTGCTTGATTCGTAAAATTGTAATTCCTCCGATCGCATTTATTTTATTGCCGACGATTGCCGCACTTATTGCAGGTTTTGACCCGTTAGCAGTGAATAAATTTGCAGCCTCTGGAATCTCAAAAATGGTCTCAACTGTCTCGCTGTTTGTGTTCTCGATTTCGTTCTTCTCGTTAATGAGCGAGCAGGGAGTATTTGATCCGATAGTCAATTTCTTAATCAAGAAGGCCGGAACAAATGTAACACTTGTTTTGCTTGCAACTGCTGCAGTAGGAATTATCGGACACCTTGACGGCTCAGGAGCTACGACATTTATAATTACGATTACTGCAATGCTTCCGATGTTCAAGAAATTGAAAATGGATAACCGCGCATTAATGTTAATAATCTGCGTTGCAATAGGAGTCATGAACGTCTGTCCGTGGGGAGGCCCGACGATAAGAGCTGCTACAGTTTTAGAGACGGATCCCAATGTTTTATGGCATAGATTATTACCGGTTCAGGGTACAATGTTAGTTATTACGTTCGTAATAGCGTTTATTCTCAGCGGCATTCAGAAGAGAAGAATCGCAAAACTCGGACTCACAGCAGATGACTCAGCAGCCGAGGTAAAAGCAGAAGAGAAAAAATCAACTGTTCCGAGCTGGCTTCAGTGGTTTAATTTCATTCTTGTTGTTGCAGTAATTGCGGCTTTGATGTTCGGGAGCTTCAATCCTGCATATGTATTCATGCTTGCGTTGGCTGTATCGTTACCGTTGAATATTAAATCACTCAAGGAACAGAACGCGAAATTAAAGAATTACGGTGTTGCAGCTATGTCAATGGTCGTTACGTTATTTGCCGCAGGAATCTTCACGGGAGTATTAAGCGGTACAGGAATGCTTAACGCGATGGCAAGCGCAGTTGTTACGGTAATTCCGCCTGATTTAGGACGCTATACACATTTTATAGTTGCATGTTTTGCAGTGCCGTTAATTATGTGCTTAGGTACGGACTCATTCTATTTTGGATTGCTGCCCGTCGTTGTAGGAATCGCGTCGCAGTTCGGAGTGAATCCGATGGATGTTGCGTGCGTCTTGTTAGTTGCTGAGAACGTCGGAGTCATGATTTCCCCGTTATCGCCTGCTGCATATTTAGGCTTAGGACTTCTTGAAATTGACGTAGGCGAACACATTAAATACTCGCTTCCGTGGATTTGGGGCATAAGTTTATTATCAATAGTAGCGTGCATAGCATTAGGAGTTACTCCGCTATAAATAAAATTTGCTGTAAAAATTTTTGCCGTCGTCATGTAAAAAGTGGCGGCGGTTTTTTTGTGCGCGATAAAATTTTTTGTGTGAAGAAATTATTGCGATAAAAAATTTTTTTGCTGCGTGAGTCTTTGTGATCGCGTGAATGAATCAACATTTTTGTAGTTGTAATTGTAGTTGTAAAAACTTTTTGGGAGATTATAAATTTTTATGCGTGAAAGTTTTATAATGATATTATAGCAAAATAATAATTTCAACGTAAGCAGCTATAGTCCTGGCCTCAATTGCAAAAAGGTTTTCGACTTTGACTTTGCATAAAGTGTTTTCATCACAACAAATTATTTGCGCAAATTAAGTGTATCAGCTCCGAAAGTATTTATAAATTTATGGCTGTTACTGTCAAATACTCAAACATTTTCGTAAAATTATGACAAAATACTTTTGTTGCGCTCTTTTTCCCCGCCCGTGATTATAACGCTTCCGAAAGATTTTATTATGTAGAGATTCATATGTGCGACCAACGAGAACAGACAATAACGCGAAACAGACATCATCTGCAAAAAAGGTTTTGTCTGGAATCAAGTTCGCTGACTATAATTTATCAACCACTTTACACGAGCAGAAAATATAATTTTTTTGTTGGCCGCTATAAATTTTATTGACATTCTTGCGCAAAAATTATTCATGTGTTAGACTCGCCCGTGAAAATCAGAAGGTTAAATTTAGTCAATCAATAAGGGGAGAGAAAAATAACCATGCAATATAAAGATTACTATAAAATTTTAGGTGTCCCGCGTGACGCAAAAGTTGACGACATCCGCAAAGCCTACAGAAAGTTAGCAAAACAATATCATCCTGACATCAACAAAGAGCCAGGTGCAGAAGACAAATACAAGGAAATTAACGAGGCTTACGAGGTATTAAAGGATCCCGACAAACGCGAAAAATATGATACTCTCGGAATGAATTGGCAGGCCGGACAAGATTTCACACCTCCTCCGGGATGGCAGCACGTAGAATTTAATCAAGGCAGCGCAGGAGATTTCAGCGACTTTTTTAATACTTTGTTCGGGCAGAGCGGGGGAGGATTCAGAGACATTTTTTCGGGCTTCACCGGCGGAAAATTTCATCAGCCAATGAAACGCGACATTGAGACAGATTTAACGCTCTCACTTGAAGATATTCTCAGGGGCGGGACATATAATCTCAAGTTCAATAACCGCACTCTTAGTGTTCGACTTCCTAAGGGCATTACTGACGGTACGCAGATAAAATTACCCGGTAAAAGCGACGGCGGCGGAGATATTTACGTCAATATTCACGTAAAGCAGGATAAAAATTTTGAGATTTCCGGACATGATTTGATTCGCGATATAAAAGTTGAGACGTGGGACGCTGTACTTGGCCGAGATATTCAAGTTGAGACTCTGACAGGAAATGTAAGCGTTAAAATGCCTCCCGGTATTCAAGACGGACAAAAATTGAGACTCAGAGGCAAGGGACTCCCTAAGCGCGATGGAACTTCAGGAGATTTATACGTGCGTGTGAAAATAAATATTCCGCGTCATTTAGACTCAAAGCAAAAAGAATTATGGCAGGAGCTTGCAAAATTAAGCTATAATCATTAGAAATATTTTTGACGGGGTGATTTATTATTATGCGGTCGAAAATTTTCAACGTTCCTAATACTTTGAGTCTGATTCGGGTATTTCTTGCGCCACTGGTATTGCTATTTTTATCGCTTAGGATTGACACGCCTATAAAATTTTTGCCTGAAGTCAGCTGGGGTGATGCACTTGCTGCGACAGTTTTTATTATTGCTGCACTGACTGATACTTTTGACGGATATATTGCGCGCCGTGATAATCTCGTTACAAATCTTGGGAAATTTATAGATCCCCTTGCTGATAAAGTGCTTGTTGTTGCTGCTATGCTTGCGTTAATTGAGCTCGACAGAATCCCGGCATGGATTGTAATGGTAATAATAACGCGTGAATTTGTTGTTACGGGCTTGAGGCTTGTTGCGGCTGCTGAAGGTGTAGTAATTGCTGCGTCAAAAGGGGGCAAGCTCAAAACAGTTTGTCAGATTATCGCGTTAATTATGTTGATTCTAAATATTCCATATGGTATGGCTGTAATGTGGGTTGCAATGATATTAACTGTCTGGTCGGGAATGGACTATTTAATCAAGGGCAGCAAAATTATAACCGGTTAATAAAAAATTTTTCCCTCTGACTCGAATGGCCGGAGGGATTTTTTTATGCGTGAAATTCAGGCACTAAATTTTTCAGGAGTCTTAATGCCTCGTTAGGATTTCTTAAAGCGTACTCTAAAATTGTATCAAGTTCGGGATTAATATTTTCCTCGCCTGCTTTTATGTTGCTGACAAAAATTTTTGGGTGCAGAGTCGATTTAACGGCGTTCTCGTCATAAAATAATTCTTCGTAAAGTTTTTCTCCCGGTCTCATACCTGTATAAATTATATTTATGTCCTTGTACGGCTCATAACCGAATAAGCGTATTAATAATTCGGCCATTTCGCGAATAATTACAGGTTCGCCCATGTCAAGCACAAATAATTCACCGCCGTGTCCGAGTGCGCCCGCTTGAATAACGAGACTCACTGCTTCGGGAATCAGCATAAAATATCGTTTCATACCGGGATCCGTAACAGTTACAGGCCCTCCAGCTGATATTTGACGTTCAAATTTGGGGATAACACTACCCCGGCTGCCTAAGACGTTGCCAAATCTCACGGCCATAAATTTTGTCTCAGGAAAATTTTTCTGTTCGTTCTCTAAAATTTTTTCTGCGAGTCTCTTTGTTGCTCCCATGACGCTTGAAGGATTCACGGCTTTGTCTGTCGAGATCATGACCATTCTTTGAGCGTTATATTTACCGGCCATTCTTGCAATTGTGCGAGTCCCTAAATCATTTACGCGCATTGCCTCACGCGGAGAAAATTCCATTAATGGCACGTGTTTATGTGCTGCTGCGTGAAAGATTACTTCAGGTTTTGCGGAATCGAATAAATTTTTTATCGCGATCTCGTCTGCAACATCAGCTATTATCGGATGAACGGGAATATTTGTCCCGGCTCTCTCAAGTTTTTCCATGAGCAAATAAATTGACTGTTCACCATGTCCGAGCGCAAAAATTTCTGATGGTTGATTGTGCAAGACCTGATTAACTATTTCACTGCCGATTGAGCCTCCTGCACCGGTAATTAATACGCGTTTA
Organism: Synergistaceae bacterium; assembly: GCA_017443945.1. NCBI lineage: Bacteria > Thermotogati > Synergistota > Synergistia > Synergistales > Synergistaceae > Synergistaceae bacterium. The sequence continues at coordinate 3,534 of JAFSXS010000017.1, read as the reverse complement.
TTCTGGATATAATTCATGTCTGACTCTAAATCTATTCTGACAGGTTCACGCCCTAATAAATCCTCAAGTTTAATTTTTCTGAGTCTCGACACTGACATTTGACCGCCCGCTAACTCTCTTAGACTCGGCAAGATTCGTACTTGAACGCTTTTATATGGCGATAAAATTTCGTAAATTTCTCGTATTTTCCGGCCGTTTGCGCTGGGAATTGCGATTAATACTACTTGAAAATTTTGACTCTCTACTATGTTAGCTAAATCTTTTGTGCTGCCGAGAACGTTCAAGCCTGATACATGACGGCCCGTTTTTTGTTCGTCGTCGTCGATAAAACCTGCGGGCATTAGTTCACCGCCGTTGCGCATTAAATCTCTTGCAAGGAACGCCCCCGCCTCGCCTGCTCCGATTATGAGAGTCTTCAAGCGTTTTTTGTCGTCAGATTTATTCTTGTGATGGATACTTTTTGTCATCAGCCACGAAAAACGCAATCCCCCGCAGAGAAATAATCCCGCAAAAAATGAAATCGCAAATGAAGTACGCGGAAATACAGCAATTTTCAGCAAGCTATTAACGAGCAAGAATGCAAGTATTGAAGTGATATAGAGCCATAAAAATTTTGTGTAATCTTCTGTGCCGGCGTGCTGCCAAATTGTTCCGTACTGGCCGAAAAGCGCAAAGACCATCACGCACACTGACGGAAGCGCAAACATCACATGAAGCCAATCATTTACATATCGCGGGATAATTATTCCGAGTCTGATTGCATAACCCAAATAGACAGCCAACGCAAGCAAAGCAAAATCTATCAGGGCGACGAGAAATTTTTTAGCTGATAATTTCTGCCATTTTTGCCGGAAATTCTGCATGATTTAGAGGATTAATTTTTTGTTCTGACCTGAGACTCTGTCTAATTCGTTCAAGACTCCTGCTGGTGCTACGTCGATGCGGTTTTTCTGCTGCTGTTCTGCCTGCTGTAGACGTTCCTGCATTTCTTGTATTGATTTCTTGATTTCGTTGATGTCGCCTTTGATCCATAACATTAAGTTTTCTGCGGCGGCCTTGATTGTTTTGTCGTCGGGCATAGATTTTATTGCGCCAAGTTCGAGCAAAATTTTATTTTCTTCTTTGATGGCCTCGATTGCGTCATTCTCGTTGAATAAACCTTTTTTATATAATATCCTGAACATTACGTTAAAGCGCGTCTTCTGATTGTCAAGGTCTATAGACGTTTCCTCAACTCTAGCTGCGAGCATTGACAGTAATTCATCAAGTCCGATTTGCATTGCCATAATAAATTACTCCTTTATACTATAATTGTAATAAATAAATTCTAGCATATGTTGTAATCAGTGCAATTATTTTGTGCTTGAGATGTGCAGATAAACTTTTTGCCTATTCGCGCTACCCCTTAAATTCGGGTGGGTGGGTGGGCGGAACGAACGATATTTGCACGATAAATTATTTAGTAAATTTTACAGGAGGGGCAATAAATGAGTCTTACAAAAATTTTTACAGCAATAAAGAATAGGCGCATTAAATGACTCTCGCGCTTTACCGGCAATAAATAAATTTCTTGGGTTAATCAAGAATGAGATAATAAATAAATTTTACATGAGGCAGTAAATGAGTCGCACAAAAATTTTTATATTAATCGAGAATAGGCGCAATAAATGACTCTCGCGCTTTACCGGCAATAAATAAATTTCTTGGGTTAATCAAGAATGAGATAATAAATAAATTTCACAGGAGGGACAATGAATGAGTCATACAAAAATTTTTACAGCAATAAAGAATAGGCGCAATAAATGACTTTAGCGCTTTACAGAAAATATAGACCGCAAAATTTTTCGTCAGTAGTCGGGCAGAAATCAGCTATTGACGTATTAACTAGTGCGCTTGCAAAAAATCGCCCCGGCCATGCTTATTTATTCAGCGGTTCACGTGGCTGCGGTAAAACTTCCGTCGCTAGAATATTCGCGAAGGCCTTAAACTGTCTTGCCCCTCAAGGCGTAGAACCCTGCGGAAAATGTTCTAATTGTGTCGCAATAACTGCCGGCGAATCTCTTGACGTTATCGAAATCGACGGTGCCTCTAATAACGGCGTTGAAGAAATCCGCGAGCTAAAATCTAATGTAACTCTTGCGCCCTTCAGCTCGAAATATAAAATTTACATAATCGACGAAGTTCACATGTTGAGTCAAGCCGCTTTTAATGCACTGTTAAAGACTCTTGAGGAACCGCCCGAACACGTAATTTTTATTATGGCAACGACTGAGCCTCAGAAAGTCCCCGTTACTATTAGATCACGCTGTCAGCATATCCCATTTCATAGCATAAGGGTGCAGGACATTTTTACGCGCTTGAAGGAAATTTGCGCCCTCGAAAACGTCAACGCAGAGGACTCGGCACTCTTGGAAATTTCTCGGCAGGCTGACGGGGCATTACGTGACTCTCTTTCTTTGCTCGAACAAATTATTTCGTCGGGAGATGTTACGCTCGCAAACGTTGAGTCAGCACTTGGAGTCGGCAGCCGTTCAAGTTTTGAGAATTGGATAAATATTTTGCGCGTTGACATGCAGGAGGCCTACAAAATTTTAAAATCTATGTTTGACTCCGGTGCTAATCCTGTTCGAGTCTTTGAAGAAATTTTCTCGCTCGTTCGTGATTTGTGGCTCGTTTCAAAGTGGCGGAATATCGCAAATTCTCTCGGAGCAAGTGAACGGGATCAAAAATTTTTGCTCGATGAGTCCCCTAAATGGCAGAGTTCAGATCTTCACAGATTATTAATTGTCGTGCTAAAACTTTTGAGATATGCAAGAAGCGGCATGAAGTCAGATATTTTGCTTGGCATGTTTCAGCTTGGACTCACGAGTTCACCCAGACCGGCAGCGACTCAGACTCAGAGTCAGACTCAAACTATAAGTCAGCCCGCAAGACCCGTTACCAATATACAAGCTAACACATCACCGCCAGAAGATCCCGAATTAAAGCAAAAATTATTAGCAGCCATTAAGCCCGTAAATTTCAAGATTTATTGTGCATTGCTTGACTCCCGCACTTACGAGCAGGACGGAAATTTAATTATTGATATGCTGCACAGATATTGTTATGAGTTCTTGAGGCTTGATCAACAATCAGCGGTCATGACAGAATTATTTGACGGCTACCAAAATATTGTTCTCAAATTCGGACTCTTGAGTCATGTCTGCTATAAATCCGAGAAAAAATTATTAACTCCGGCAAAGCAGGAAAATCAAGCAGTCAGCACACCCGCGCCGGCAATAAAGAATCAAGTTAAGCAGCAACAGAGTAATTCAGCACTCGAACGCGTAATAAGGGCTTTAAGCGCATCACAGTTAAACGCTGAAATTTTATTGACGTTCGATAATAGCACTGATGACGAAGAAAATAATAATGACGATTTAGAAGGCGATAACGATGAATAAATTTGTGCATTTACACGTTCACACAGAATACAGCTTACTCGACGGCGCAATCAGGACAAAGCAGCTCGCTAAAAAAGTTGCTTCATGGTTT
>JAFSXS010000016.1 GCA_017443945.1 Synergistaceae bacterium | reverse complement strand
GCCGCCGCCTCGCCCCACCCACCCACCCTGCTCGGCGGCGGAAAAGACTCCCCATTATTCCCACTTTTTAGCTGTTATTGTGTGCTAAAATCTTTATGTATTCTATCGATAAATATAATTAAAGGAGGTAATCTGTCATGTTCAGGAAGAATAAAATATTTATTCTTGTATGGATTCTTTGCCTGCTCGCTTTTCCGGTCTGGGCAGGTGAAGTCAATGCAGAGTCAGACGGACAAATTATAACGTCTATGGAACCTGCTCTAATTAATGACTCTTTACAGCAAATAAATACAAATTCTTCATTGTCAGAGTCTGAGTCTGATCATGTACCGGGCGAATTTATAGTGATGTTCAGACCGTCAATAAATGTCATGGGAGGTGAAAGCAATTTTCAAGACTCGCACGTCAAATCGCTTGCAGAAAATATCGGCGTTGAAATTGTAAGCACTTATCCGGCATTATCGAAGCAGGCGGGACAAATTTTTGCGCTCGTTCGTTCGGACGCTAAGCCAGAAAGTGAAATGCTCGAAGAATTGCGCTCAAATCCTGAAGTACTCGGCGTTACGTTGAATTATAAGACTCGCGCGTTCAGCACTCCTAATGATAAATATTACAGTAATTTATGGGGAATTAAAGCCATTAACGCGGAGTCAGTCTGGGACGCAGGCTATACAGGATCTTCAAATATTTATGTCGCAGTTCTTGACACCGGAATATCATACACTCATGAAGATTTAGCAGCAAATTTCGAGTCTCACACTTACAGCAAAAATTTTGCAACGACATCAACTACTTATTCGGACTCGAAAGGGCACGGAAGCCACGTAGCAGGCACTATAGCTGGAGTCGGCAATAACGGAATCGGAGTAGCCGGGGTCAACTGGCAAGCAAAATTAATATCTCTCAAGGTCTTAGGCGATGACGGAAAAGGTTCTTTCAGCTGGACAGTTAACGCTTTAAATTATCTTTGCGAAATCCTTGATGATCATCCGGAAATAAATCTTGCGTCAATAAATTTATCTCTGGGCGGTTATATTAATACGACTCCTCAAAGCATAAAAAATAACCCTATTTGGGCAGCGTTTAAGGCATTCAGCGACAAAAATAAAGCCGTTATCTGTGTTGCTGCCGGAAATGAAAATGTCAAAGTCGGAGAATATGATTCTACAGAAGGCGGTTATGCTTATCCAGCGTCATTTATCGGAATTGATAACATGATAGTTGTAGCTGCTGCCGATAATAATTCGAGTTATTCGCGTTCATCATTCAGCAATTACAGCACAGAATATGTTGACGTTGCTGCACCCGGAAGAAGTATTTATAGCACAATCCCGAATAATTCATACGCAAATTACAGCGGGACTTCAATGGCAACACCTCACGTGGCAGGAGCGGCGGCTCTATTGCGTTCGATTTTTCCGAATACTACAGCGAAAGAAATAAAATCTGCAATCATCAACGGCGCAAATAAAAAATATGCGAATGATTATACGAAATACGGTTTTCTTGACGTAAACGGAGCTAAAAATATCCTCGCAGGAAGTACGCCTACACCTGTAAAACTTCCGCCTTCGATAATAACGGACTCTTTACCCGACGCAATTGTAAATCAACCTTACAGCGAGACCCTTTCAGCGTCAGGATCAGACACTATAACATGGGCACTTGACGGAAATTCAAATTTTCCAGCTGGTATGAGTCTTTCTGCAACGGGCAAACTTTCAGGAACTCCGACAAAAGCAGGGACATATAATTTTACTGTTATAGCGATGAACTCATACGGGAGTAGCTCGAAAAGTTTAACGCTCACTGTAAAAAATGCTGCTAATAACGACAAAGCTCCCGAAATTCAGACAACTTATTTATCTGATGGCTCGATTCAGGAATTTTACAGCGAGAATCTTTCAGCAGCAGGAACAAGCCCGATCACATGGCAAATTTCGAGCGGGACTCTTCCAAATGGCTTGACTCTAAATTCTTCAACAGGAGCTATAACCGGCGCGCCTTCAAAATCGGGTACGTTTTCATTTACAGTTAGTGCGAGCAACAGTGCAGGCCATGACGAAAAAAATTACTCGCTGAAAATTGCAGGAATCGCACCTAAAATCGTGACTCTAAAATCTTTGCGTAGTGCTGAACTCGGAAAATCTTACAGCGAAAAAATTTATGCACTCGGAACAGGGCCAATTAAATGGAGCGTTTCAAGCGGCAGTTTACCGGCAGGGCTGACTCTTGACTCATCAACAGGAACAATCAGCGGCACACCCATAAGAGCAAGTTTAATCCCGTACAGATTTGATATAACCGCGTCAAATTCAGAAGGCAGCGACACCGTTTATTTCTCGCTTTATGTAGACGACACAAGCACAACTTCAGGAATAAAAATTTTGACGGAGACTCTGCCCTATTCGTGTTATAACGTACCTTATTCAGCAAAACTTGAAGCAACTGGGTCAAATATCACATGGAGCATTACAGAAGGAAGTTTACCGAGCGGTATAAAATTAAATTCTGACGGCACAATCACGGGAACAGGGCCGGACGGCGGCGATTTTGCAGTCATAAAAGTTAAGGCAGCAAATTCTACAGATTCAGTGGAGAAACATTTAACTTTCAGATATACATCTTTGTCGGATTTACAGAGATTTACGCGTGAATCTCTTCCCGACGGATTAATAAATCAATCATATAATAAGCAGCTTTATATGATAGGTTACAGCCCGTTTTATTTCAGCATAACAGACGGAGAACTCCCGCCCGGACTCGTTTTGAACAAGAGCGGCTATATCACTGGAACGCCGACAAAAACAGGTTCATATACTTTTACAGTAATGGGCACATATTATAATAGCGGCTGGGGACTCTATGACGAGAAAAAATTTACTCTCATAATAAGAAATTCAGCGCAGAAGCCTTCAATAACGACTGTAAATTTACCCAATGGAATAAATGGAATCCCTTATAACGCCGGATTTACTTATTCAGGAACGGACAAGATAAGCTGGTCTGTGAGCGGTTCACTTCCTCCGGGACTTTATCTTGCTGGAGACGGCGATTTAATTTCAGGAACACCCACGAAAGCAGGCACTTATACATTTACGGTTTATGCAAATAATTCTGCCGGATCTGCGTCAAAGTCAATAACTCTGACAATTAACAATATAAAGAATCACAAAATATTAAATGATTCATATTTAGGCACTTACAAAGTAGACGATTACTGTTTTAAATTGTTTAACGCTGATGAAGTTGCGTCTTGGACTCACACGGGCGGGACTCTTCCGGATGGGTTGACCCTTTATAGCACTGGGCTTTTATTGGGAATATTTGAGAAGGCCGGCAGCTTTGAATTTACCATTACAGCAACTTTTGATGACGGTGAGAGCGTGTCAAAAATTTTCAAACTCGTAGTAACAAAGAAAGAAAATAACACACCGCCTGTGATAAATTCAGACTCTGTGCTTGACTCTGGTGTTGACGGCGAGTCATATTATTATGCGCTTAAAGCAACTGGATCAGGCACTCTGACATGGTCATTAATATCCGGAAAACTGCCCGACGGTTTAAATATTAATTCATCTGGAATCATTACCGGGACTCCTACTAAGACAGGAACGTTTAAATTTAATGCACAAGTTAGCAGCTCATTTGGTAAAGCGTCAAAAAAATTCACGATTTCTATCAAGGCCGCAGCCCCGTCAATAACTACTACCGCGCTGGAAAATGCCAAAATAGGCGAAAATTACAATGCAGAAATAAAAGCAAATGGGACACAGACTCTTAAATGGTCATTAAGCAGCGGAAAATTGCCCAAAGGATTAAAATTGAACTCCAGCAAAGGGACAATCTACGGCTCTCCTACAGAGTCAGGAAGTTTTACATTTACAATAAAAGCTGCAAATTCGGCCGGCAATGATTCTAAGTCCTTCACGCTTAAAGTTATAGACACGGATCCTGTTGTAATAAGTCCTGTAAATTTGACAAATGCAAAAGCGGGTGAGCCTTACTCATTTAATTTCACTGCGTCGGGGCCAAGCTCTATAACGTGGACTATAGCAGGCGGCAAACTTCCTTCAGGTATTAAGCTCAACAAGAAAACTGGCATATTGTCAGGTACTCCGACGAAATTGGGAGAATTTTATTTTACTCTCAAAGCTGCGGGAAAATATAGCAAAGACTCTAAGTCCTTCACACTTAAAGTTATAGACCCGGATCCAGTTGTAATAAATCCTGTAAATTTGACAAATGCAAAAGCCGGGGAGTCTTACTTATTTAATTTCACTGCGTCGGGGCCAAGCTCTATAACATGGACTATAGCAGGCGGCAAACTTCCTGCAGGTCTTAAGCTCAACAAGAAAACTGGCGTGTTGTCGGGTAAGCCGTCGCAATCAGGAGAATTTAATTTTACCCTCAAAGCTGCTGGAAAATATAGCAATAACTCTAAATCTTTCACGCTAAGAGTAACCCCCGTCATAACTACCAGCAAACTCCCTGACAGCGTGTACAACAAATCATATAATTCTGTTGTGAAAGTATACGGGAAAACCTCAAATCTAAACTGGAAAATCGTGAAAGGTTCTTTGCCCGACGGAGTAAAACTCAATGAGTCAAACGGCAAAATTTCAGGAAAGCTGACAGGTACAGGAACATATAATTTTACTGTACGAGTGCAAGTTGAAGATCTGAGCCCGGCACTTTATGCAGAAGCGTCTTACACCGTCAATATAAATGGAATTGCGCCGAAAATTTCTACAAAGAGTCTATCTAAAGGCGTAATTAACAAAAATTATTCTGCTGCAATAAAGACTTCAGGGTCTATGCCGATGACGTTAAATATTAGCGGACTTCCTGACGGCCTCGCACTGAATTACGACTCCGCCAGCGGTATAGGTACAATTTCCGGAACTCCGGCAGAGTGCGGAACTTTTAGCGTTCAATTAACGGCAGCTAACGATACCGAACAAACGTCTAAGACATTTAATCTCGTAGTCAGCAATGTAAAACCGTCAATTATTTCTTCGAGCTTACCTGATGCAACAGTCGGACAAAATTATTTTGCGTCAATCGAGGCGAATGGATCAGCAAAAGGCGATTCATTAAGCTATAATCTCGAGTGGGCAGGAAATTCAAAAATTGACGGATTTGTACTGAATGACTCTGACGCTTCTATAACGGGAACTCCTGCTGAGATTTCCGGAAAAACTTATAACAATCCGGGTTCTTACAAAGTAAAAGTTACTGTCAAGAATTCTGCCGGATCAGTATCTAAAGTCTTCACGATAAAATTAAATGCAGCTCCCGCCATAAATGAAGATGTCAGCGATAATATTTCAGATTCAGATAATTTGCCCTCTGACAAAAGCACTTCGCAGACGGGAACACAGGAAAAATTATCGTTTCCGGAAAATTTTGCGGGGAATAATTCCGGCCTTACAGCGGGAGATATTGCGGAAATCGACGGGAAGAAATACATTATTGCGGCTGTTCTTGCTCCTGTTAAAGCATCAGAGTCCGGACAGTACGATTTTGATATTTCATTGAGCAGCAAAGCTAAGACGGGTGAAAAATTAATCTGGTTCGCCTGCCCTTATGATTCAGAAAGTTCAACAGATGACGAGATCGCAGACTTTTACGACGAGACCGGCAAAGAAATTTTTGCTGTACCTGAGAGTCATTTAATCACTGTCTCGCCTTGGCTGCGTGAAGGTGTAATTTATGAGCCTCTGATACTCGTTGAAATTGTTGATTAGAAATTTATTTACTTGGCCGGGGAATTGAGTACCCGGTCTTTTTTGTGTGATAAATAATTTCATCTGGTAATATAATATCTCTATAACAAATTTTTAACGGAGGAGAGAAAATTTTTATATGCCCCCTGAATTTGATAACGAGCTTGAATATTTTTATGACCCCGACGAATTTCATCGCGAAGTAATTTATCATGACGTACACTCGCCGGAAGCCTTTACACGCAAAGAAGCAAGAGAAGCAGACCGCCGAGCAATGGAAGATTTTGGAATCCCTGGTATTCTCTTGATGGAAAATGCCGCAATCGCCGTTATAAATGAAGTCAGAGATTATGCAGTTTTCGCTATAGTCTGTTCACCAGGCAGCAATGGCGGAGACGGACTCGCAGTTGCACGCCACTTATGCATTCTCGGCAAGGACGTAAGAGTCTATATAGTAGGCGATCCCAAAAAAGGCAGCGAAGATTTCAAGACTAATTTGCGAGTCATGAGTAAACTTGCTCCCGAAGTGCTGAATACAATTAATGACGAAAATTTTGAGGACTTCGAACACGCTTTACGAGGCTGTGAAACCTGCATTGATGCAATTTTCGGAACGGGCTTAAATCGTCCTGTCGAAGGCATTTATAAACGCGTAATCGACGCAATAAATTCATTGGCCGTACACGTTGTATCGGTTGATATTCCTTCGGGGCTTGACTGTGATTCGGGCGAAGTTCTCGGCGTTGCTGTGCGTGCGACAAAAACTGTAACTTTTCACAGAATGAAACAAGGATTAGACCTATCACCAGAGTACGGCGGCGATATTGCTGTAAGTTATATAGGAATCCCAAATTAAAATTTTTTCAGGAGTTGATTTATTATCATGAGAAAAATTTTTTGCGCTCTAGTATTAATTCTCGCGTTTATGTCCGGTTCTGCATGGGCAGCGTATTATATTGACCCGTACCACATTGACCCGGACTCTTTAGACGTAAGATATTTAAACGATGTCTACTCACATTACGGAAGCTCTGACGTAGGATTCTTTTATGAGCTTAGAGACGTAACAGGAGCTTCACGCCGTGAACCTGTTGCCGGGCCTCAATGGTTTGCGACCGTCTACGAAAATTATTATCACACAATACTTTACTCAAATACTACTGACAATACGAGAAGAGTCTACCGCAGGACAATGGGCGGAGAAATTCCCGAAATACCTTTTTCGACAGCTGCCGACATCGTGAACAATTTTAATTATATTTTCGCCGAAGAGCCTGAGCCTTATAATAACTGGATCTCACGAAATTATATTAATCCATTGTATTATGACATTTACCCGGATCCAGTCGAATCTTTCTGCATAGTTACCACTGACGGCAGAGCAGAATTTAACGTGAAATTTGGCAATGCTTACGCGCGGCACTTCCCATTTTGGTACGGATGGCAGACAAATTCAAATTTACGCTGGTGGCAGAATTATAAATATGACTCAATTAATGAACCTATTCACTGGGTAATCGAACGCAGAGCAACTAACACTAACAGCGCAGATATTTACGTCAGAACAGGAACAGGCAGCAACACGCAATATTTAAAAAATTACACTCTCTCATTGTCAGGAGATAAATACGCCGAAATTAGCGACACGTCCGGAAATCTTGTATACACTATCTCAAACGACAACGTTTATAATTCAAGCAATACACTTGTTTACACGATAAGCGGCGACACAAAAATTTATGACGCAAACGGCCAAATCGCTTATACCCTCGAAGACTCAAGCTCGACATCAATAAAATATTTGTGCAATATCAGAAGAGTTTACGAGAATGTAGAATTTAATTTCGGCAGTGATTACAACGTCTCAATTAATCCATCGCAGGAAACTTTAACTAACCCAGGCGAATATCACACAGCAAGAGTTAACATTTCTGATAATTCAGGTGCTTACGGCAGCAAATTAGGTTATCTTACATTCAGACAGCGCGCAAATTTAGCAGACGGTTACAGCAATTTCCGCGAAGCTATTACTATTCCGGTAGTTATTGCAAATGTCTCGAACGGAAACGCCTCAAACAATCCGCTAATTTTTGACATGATAATTTACAGTCAAAGCAATGACATCGTAGGCCGCCAAAAATTTACGTGGGACGCTCAGCAAAACAAGACTCAGGATTTAGGAACGTTTTACACAATGACTCCGTATAATTCTTCGCCCGTTAATTATAAAATCGAGACAAGAATCACTAACAGAACCGGCACAAGATATTTGCTTTATCCGTATACAAATTTCGGCGGAAATAATAATTTTATTGTTCCGTCAAAATGGGAATATGATTTAACGCCGGACGTATATGGAACTTTGCCGAACGCTTTTATGCTCGACGCTCACAGCCAGATTGCTCCGGGACTCGTTACGGTTTACAGCAATGATTTCCCGCTTACACTCGGCACCGACACAAGCGCGTCATACAGACTCTATGAATACGAATACAATAATGCAAACCCTAAAGATTTAACGCTGAAATATAAACGCATTTCCGGCATGATTCCCCAGTCAACTACAAGAAATTCTATAAATCTTCAAGACGGCAGCGCGGGCCTTCTTGGATTCTATATGCAGTTTGTTGACGTTATCCAGAACAGCGACGAGACTAATTATGAGCTTACAAATTTAATGGGGCTGCCTCCCGTTATGGTTCCTGCAGATCAAAGCGCAGTTACTCCGCAGGAAACTTATATTGGTTCAAGCGCAATAACCCCGTTTAAGATCAGCAAGAGCACGAACGATTTAGCACGTGTGAGTCATGATATAGTGCCTGATTATGATAATCTCACTGAAGACGGCCTCCCGACTTCAAAAGATGTTTATACACCGCGTGAAATTGCAATACAGCCCGTTTCGATAAGATTCAAGATTTCACGTCAAAACTCTTTGCTCGCGAGTCGCTGGGAGAGTCTTAATTCTGCAACGACTTCATCACAATTATTTAATCAATTTGCAAATTTTGCGACGGTCTGGGTGCGTTCGGCAGCAACAAAGGAACAGGACGCAAATTTATTCACGGCCATAAATAATAAAGGCGCTAATGTGGCTGCAATTACTGCAAATGACTGCGTGAATGCATTTATTCTCGATAATTATTTATATCTCGATTTTATCGTGTTAATGGCAGACGCAACAAGCAGAAATACGAACAAAACAGCATTTATTGAAGTCTTCCGCGATGATGGAGTACCTTATATCTTAATCGGCGACGGAAATGTTGACGGAAAATGGGAACTCGAATTTTATGTAGCTGCAAATGCCGATAATCCCGAAACAAGAATCTCAGACGACGTTACACCCGTTAATCCCACTAATCCCGAAAATAATTCGGCAGGTTCAAGCGGAGGAGGCGGCTGTAATTCCGGAATAATTATATTTGCTTTGTTTATGCCGTTACTGATTGCTGCTAGAAAACGTTAAAAAATTTTTCCCCCTGACTCACAAAGCCGGGGGGATTTATTATTTTACGAATTTGTTGTAAATTGCCCTGACAGCGCGCTCGAAATCTTCATTTAATACTCCGACGATAATATTTAATTCCGAAGCTCCCTGATCTATCATGCGGACATTGATTCTTTCTTCTGCAAGTGCTTGAAAAATTTTCGAGGCCGTACCCGTTTGAGCTTTCATGCTGCGTCCGACAACTGCAATTAATGCTATGCCCGACTCAACTTCAAGCGAATCAGGTTCTACAAATTTTGCTATGCGCCTTAAGACTTCCTGCTCATGTTCGATAAATTTTGACTCCTGAACAATAACCGTCATTGTGTCTATTCCTGATGGCAAATGTTCAGGCGGGATATTATTTTCCTCGAAACACTGTACTACTTTGCGATAAAAATCTGATTGAGAGTGCATTAAATCTTTTGCAATTATTATCGAGCAAAAATCTTTACGTCCTGCTATGCCCGTTATCATAAATTTTGAACGTCTTGCAGTATTCGCTACTATCCATGTGCCTGCGTCATCGGGTTTATTTGTATTGCGGATATTTATGGGTATTCCGGCCTTCTTGACGGGAAAAATTGCATCCTCGTGCATAACGCTTGCTCCCATGTATGAAAGTTCGCGCAGTTCACGATATGTGATAATTTTCATGACAGCGGGATTATCTACAACTTTGGGATCTGCCATTAATAAGCCTGATACATCAGTCCAATTTTCATAAACAGCAGCACGGCACGCCCTCGCAACGATTGACCCCGTAATATCAGAGCCTCCCCGCGAAAAAGTTGTGATATTTCCTGCTTCATTAATCCCATAGAATCCCGGTATAACTGCACATGATACAGAGTCGAGTCTTGCACTTAATGCCGCGTTTGTCTTGTCTGACTCAAAATTTCCGGCGTTGTCAAAGAAAATTACTTCTGACGGGTCAATAAATTCAAAGCCTAAATATTTCGCCATTATAAGACCGTTCAAATATTCGCCTCTTGACGCTGTGTAATCTTTCTCAGGTTCATTCAGCAATTTTACTTCAATTTTGCTAAATTCTTCGCTCAAGTCGAGATCAAGATTTAAATCTCTGATAATTTCGTTATATCTCTCTTGAATCATTGAGAACTCTTCAGAAAAATTTTTCCCCTTTTTCGCAAGCTCATAGCATTTATAAAGCAGGTCAGTTATCTTGATGTCGCTGCTGTTTCTCTTGCCCGGTGCTGAAGGAACAACATAGCCCCGCGAAGAATCAGAGAGAATTATATTTTTGACCTTCTCAAACTGTTTAGAGTCAGCTAATGAAGTACCGCCGAATTTGACTACTTTTTTCATAATTTATTCAAGCACCCGAAATTTTGCGTTGTTGTCTTCACTTGCTTTGACTTCTGCGGGCTGAAGGTCGGCGAAATTATTATTTATGTTGCGTCCGAGATTCTTTGCGCATTCTATTACATCAGAGACTACTGCGCTTGCTGTCGGTAATTTTCCGGCTCCACGTCCATAAAACATTAAATCATCAACTATAGTCCCATGAATCATAATCCCGTTGAAGACATTATTTACACCGTAGAGGGGACTCGACTGCGGGACTAAATACGGCGCGACAGTCAAATATGGGCCTTCTGACTCGTAAACGCCTAATAATTTAATTGTCATGCCCTGATTTTCTGCGCTGATAATGTCGTCTTGAGTAACTTGCGTTATGCCCGTGCAATTTACCTGCTCATACGAAAATTTTTTACCTGACACTAACGAGGCAAGAATCGCAATTTTTCTCGCTGTGTCGTGGCCTTCAACGTCGGCTGCGGGGTTACGTTCTGCAAAACCTTTTTCTTGAGCTTCCTTCAATGCATCGTCGAAACTTTTTCCGGCCTTCATGTTAGTTAATATGTAGTTGCATGTGCCATTAAGAATCCCGGCAATACGAGTAATTTTTTCATGACCGCATGACTCGCGTAAAGGTCTGATTATCGGGATACCTCCTCCGACACTGGCCTCAAATAAATATGAGCAGTTATGTTCGCGGGCAATTGCGCTTAACTCGACTCCGAATGCGTCAACAAGTTCTTTATTTGATGAACAGACAGAAATTCCGCGTTCAAGTGCTAAATGCGTGTAAGTGTAGGCCGGTTCTTTTCCGCCCATAGTCTCGCAGATAATTTTAACGTCGGGATCATTGACGATTATATTTATATCGTTGACAGCTCCGGGAATATCGCGGATATCAAGAATATATTTTACGTGAAGATAATCGCCGAGAACGTTTTTTATTTCATTAGCGTTTTTCTCGATGACCTCTGCGACCCCGCTGCCGATTGTGCCGAAACCTAATATAGCGATGTTGATCATTTTATTTCGCCTCGATATATTTTTGCGCTGTTAATAGTTCTGCGCATTCAACTGCACCGCCTGCCGCGCCTCGTAAAGTGTTGTGAGACAGCCCGATAAATTTCCAGTCGTAAATATTGTCTTGTCTGAGTCTTCCGATTGTTACTCCCATTCCGCCGCCGAAATTTACATCAAGTGCGACTTGCGGTCTGTTGTCTTCCTCTAAATATTTAATAAATTGTTCGGGTGCACAGGGTAATTTTAATTCTTGAGGGAGGCTCCGGAAGTTATTTAATTTCTCGATTAAGACCTCTTTGCTGGGGGGAGCTTTCCTGAATTTCACGAAGGCTGCTGCTGTGTGGCCGTATAAGACAGGGACTCTTACGCACTGTGCAGAAATTACAGGTTCATTTGCAGGGACGATTACTCCATCTTGAATTTTCCCGAAGATTCGCAAAGGTTCCTTCTCGCTTTTTTCTTCCTCGCCGCCGATGTATGGAATTATATTCCCAACCATTTCCGGCCAAGTGTTGAAATTTTTTCCTGCGCCTGAAATCGCCTGATATGTAGTAACTATTGACTCGTAGGGCTCGAACTCTTTCCACGCTGCGAAGGCCGGTGCATAGCTTTGTATTGAGCAATTAGGCTTGACGGCGATAAATCCGCGTGAAGTGCCGAGTCTTTTGCGCTGAAATTTTATGACTTCTGCGTGTTCGGGGTTAATTTCGGGGATTATCATGGGAACGTCAGGAGTCCACCTATGCGCGCTATTGTTGGATACGACGGGGGTCTCTGTTTTCGCGTAAGTTTCCTCGATAGATTTTATTTCATCCTTAGTCATGTTTACTGCGCTGAAGACAAAATCAACCTGCTCGCTTATGCCTTTAACGTCGTTGACATCGTCTAAAATTTTTGCTTTGACGTTTTCTGGTATAGGCTCATCGAGTAACCAACGGCCCTGCATTGCTTCCTCGTAAGTTTTTCCCTTGCTGTTGGGTGAGGCTGCAATAACTTTTATATCAAACCACGCGTGATTATGTAGAATTTGAATGAAACGCTGTCCGACCATTCCTGTAGCTCCGAGAATGCCGACACTTAATTTTTTCTGCAAGTGTAATCACTCCTTCAAAAAATTTCTGAATAGTATATCATTTATTAAGCAAACTTAATTATACACGTTCAAAGAATCACTTTTGCATTTGCGGAATAGATTCAGTGCATAAGATTACCCTTTGCATATTCCCGGCGATAATGGCAAGTCATAATTTATTGTGAGTCAGCTCGGTCGAGAAAAAAACAAGTTCCCCCGCTTTTACACGAGAGAACCTGCCAAACAAAAAAAGGAGGAAAAACACACGTTATTTACGTTTCATGATAAATAAAGCTGCTGCAACGAGGCCAAGCCCTAAAGAGTTACAACCGCCGCCGCCACCGCCTCCGCTGGTAGTATTATTATTGCCTGTATCAGGAGTAGGAGTCGGATTCTCAGGAGTTACATTGCTGCTTTGAACATATTTAGTCATCCACATTGTACCGGTTAAATTTGAATCTCTAACGCCATCAGGGACGATTAATAAATTATTCACGATTCCTGCATTACCCGCAACATTTGCAAGATATACAGTTAAATCAATGCGAATCCCCTGTCCGCTGTCCGATTGAGAAAGCGCAAGAATACCAGCAGAATGCGCCGTACTTGCAGTAACATTTGACGAGGGCATAACGTGCCATGCTTGATTCGAACTTGCAAAATCTATTTGTACCTTGCTGAAAATTTCTGACGCAAGAGCTGCATTCATTGTCTTGTCCGCGAAATCATAGCCGAAAATTTCTTTTGCTTCTGCGCCCGTAAATGACCATGAGTAAGTAACCGGCATTAAATCACCCGCATTACTTCCGGAATATGCAAATTTCACGCCCGGTTTATGGAAAGTTTCATTTGCTGCGGTCGAGACAGTTAAATTATATTGCGGCTCGGTGCTGAAGGCTGCATTTTCGGTCAGATTGGCAATTAATGAAGGCTGACTCCCCCATGTATTTGCAAATGTTGATCTGAACGAAGAATTTGCAAGAACGGAAGAATTTGCAGACGCTACAGCCACTGACATATCATATTCGTATAAACTCTGATTATAAGTGTATAAATTTCTGATAAAGGCTTCAGATAAATTCATTTCTGATGCTTGATAGTCAACAACTACTGCTTTCATGTCAGAAGCCGGCAAACCGTTTGAACCTGTTCTCTGAGTCGTTACTGTTATATAAGCTGTGCCGGGGGTCTGCCATGCTGTTATTACGCCGTTATTGTCAATGCGCAAAATATTTTGATTCGAGCTTGACCAAGTAACTTTTTCTTCACCTGTTCTATTTCCTGCATAGGCCGAGCGTCCATTTGTGTAACGCACAAGAGCTGTTAAATTTGCAGTTTGTCCGGGAGATTTTAACGTGTTAGGAATACCGCTCATTACGATACTTGAGACTGTGTAACTTGAAAGCTCGTCGCCATCGCTGGGGTTAGTGCCGTCAAAGAAAGTTGCGCCGATGTCTAATTTTGTATTTGTTGCGCGTCTGTCTACGCCTCTTTCATCATAGCGGGGATAATTATAACGCAATTCATACGGGATTACATTTGTTGCGCGGTCTTCTTCTGCGAGTGAAGTAACTTCAGCAAGCATCATAGTTAAAATTCTGACTTGGCCGTCTGGTGCGATTTTTGCGCCGATATAGGGCGGTATTGTATCACTGCCGTTATAAGCATTCACAGAAAGAGTATTAGATCCGAAAAATGTCGAAGTCAACCAGCTCGAACTTTCTCTATCAGTGTCCGCACCGTTATCCGTAACCCATGAAGTATTATTTCCGCCCGCACCGTAAATTGCGATTCTGTTATAACCGAGTGAGATTCTTGTTGCTCCGTCATCACGATAAACATCAGCTCCGATTGATGCGCCGTTGCCTACTAAAATTGTGCCGTTGACTCTCAATGTCGAAGCCTGACCGATATAAATTCCGCCTCCGTAGGTCGTTGCAGTGTTATCAAGAGTAAATGTGCAGCTACTTACTGTTACAGTTCCATAGACCGCCAAAGCTCCCCCGCGTGAATTTACTGAACCTGTTAAAGCCTGATTGCGAGTGAATGTGCAGTTAGTAATTGTTCCGCCGTTAATGCGAATTGCTCCGCCTTCTGCATTAGTGCCGTTGATCGCGCTGTTTTGGTCAAACGTGCAGCTTTCAATTGACGTGGAGTCCGCGTATACAAAAATTGCTCCGCCTCTGCCTGCTGTAGCTGCATTAGAGCTGAACATTGAACTCGCAAGAGAAAAATTATTAGTTCCTCCCGTTTGATTATAGTAGATTGCTCCGCCTTCACTAACTGCGTGATTATCGCGGAAATAACTTTCTGTAATATTTAATGCGCCATAACCATAAACAGCACCGCCGGAATATGATTCATTTTCTGCAAAAGTTACTTGAGTGAGAGATTTTGTCCCGCTTCCTTCAAGACTCATTGCTCCGCCGTGGTTGTTGCTGGTTTGTGCTGTCTTATTGGCTGTGAGATAAACATTTTCGGCTGTAACGTCTGCATTATTCGTAAAAATTGCGCCTCCGTTGTAATTTGCTGTATTTGATGTGAATCTTACGGAATTAAGAATCAAGCTGCCGCCCGATGAAGTTATAACGCTGACTGCACCGCCGCCCTTGTTAGTGTTCGTCTCCTTTGCTGTACTGGTGTTGCTCGTGAAATCAGAGCTCGTTATATTGAGAATATTTGCACTCAATGCGCCTCCTGATGAAGCAAGCTGATTACTGAACGAAGAATTATTTACAGTGATAGTGCCGTAATTTGAAGCTGCAAAACCGCCCCGGCCGTTTGTTGCAGTATTTCGCGTTGAGATATTTACGTCAGCTATATCAATATTTGCGCTTTCGGAATAAATTGCGCCTCCGTCATTAGCAGCCGTATTGTTAGAAAATTTATAAACGTTTGTAAGCTCGAAAGGATCTGACGCTCCGTAAAAAATTGCGCCTCCGTTAGCAGAACCGGCCGAGTTTCTCTCGAAATTTACTGTAGTCTCGAAATTTGGCATATTTGCATCACTTGATACGAAAATAGCTCCGCCGTTGTTAGTTGCACTGTTATAGCTGAAAGTTGCTGATCCTGCGAAATTTGCTGTGCCTGCGGTTATGCACAAAGCACCGCCGTTATTTGCAGTGTTGGGAGTTGAAGCGGTCTGACCGAATATAGATTCACCGGTAAAATTTACGCTTCCTCCTGCTAAATAAATTGCTCCTCCGCTGCCTGATGCTTTATTGCTTGTGAATGTGCTTGTACTTGCGAAATTAACTGTACCGCCTGCGAGATATAATGCGCCTCCGTTTGTTGTCCCTGCGTTTGAACTTCCTGCAAAGGTTACAGCGTTATTGAAATTTATCGTGCCTGACGCGATATAAAATATTCCGCCGTTTGTTGCTGAGTTTGCATTTGCGCTCGTGCCTCCGAGAGTTGCATCTGCGTTGAAATTTAATGTGCCTCCATTAACATAGACAGCTCCGCCGTTTGTCGCTGAGTTTCCGGTCATTGCCGGTGCGCTCGTGAATGTCAGAGTCGAACCTGAATCCGCATAAATTGCTCCGCCGTTTTCTGTTGCTTTGTTGCCTGTAAATGTCGCAGTGCCTTCAAACGTAGGAGCAACCCCTGACGCTAAATAAATTGCGCCTCCGTTTACTGCTGTGTTGTCCGAAAATGTATTTGTGCCGGAAAATGTAACAGTCCCGCCCGCGAGATGTAATGCGCCGTTAGTGTCATCCGTTATCGTGTCGCCGTTAGAATCATCATAGCTGTTGCTGCCTGCGTTAATGCCGCTGAATGTTACTCCAGAAAAAGTTACTGTTCCTGCCTCGACTTTAACGCCTCCTCCGGAATTTCCCGTGAAAGTTATTCCCGAAAAATTTATAGTCAGACTCGAATTATTTACGATAAAATGACGCGCACCGGAATATGATTTAAACGTTCCGGAAAATGTTACGCTCGTAAAATCCGATAATGATATTTCTGTCGTGCCTTCAAATATTGACTCAGTCAAAATCGAAATTACGCCCGATGGGTCATATGTACTTGTAAAATTAAATACAGGGTCGCTGTCTTCCGCGTCAACTGCAGCGGTACAAGCCTCGTCTAATGTCCCGTAATCAATCCCGCCGACTTGATATGTAGCTGCATAAACCGGACTCACAAGCAAAATCAAGCCTAAAACAAGTAAAATTATCCGCTTCATAATTAAATTTTTCTCTCCTTCCTGAAATTTAACGCAAATAAAATCGTCATCGCTGATAAAATGCTAAATCCTGCGTTACAACCGCCTCCGCCGCCGCCTCCGGTTGGTTCTGCAGGTATTGCAGGATCTGTAGGAGTTACTGACGGATTGTGATAATAATCTGACGGAGCAATGAAAATCTGCATGTCTAAATTATTATCTTCTGTGCCGTCTCTTACTGCTATATAACTTTTTGATGTGTCAGAAACTATGCTTAATTCAGGTCTTGTGCCGTCTCTTGTGCCGTTCATCAGGAATATTACAAAACTTATTGTGATTACTCCTTTGTCATTATCTGCAGTTGCGCGGCCGCGTTCTTCGTCAACAAAAATTTTTACCTGGCTGGAATAAGCCCCCACTCTTTGCAGTTCTTCGGTCATGTTGAGAATATTATTATTTTGTGCCATTAAGTAAATGTTCATGTTGTTGGCAAAAGTATTCTCGATATTGCCGTTAGAGCGATATTCATTCACGAGAGTATTCCACCAAGTTTTATCTTGTATCTGCGTTACCGGAATATTAATCGTGATTAAGAGCGGCATTAATATTTCATTCGTTGAAGTGCGCATATTGCTGGGGATAGAGTGATTAATCGTGAAATATTCGATTGCTTCTGCTGTCGGTAAATTTCTAGTTATTGCGCTTGACTGGAAACTTGAAGCGGGAGTTATAGTTTTTGTGCTGCCGGTTGTGAGTGCTAGAGTCTCATAAAATGTAAGGCTTGAGGGATTCGGCTCAAAGGCTGTAATCTCGATCTGATTAAAACTTGCTTCCCCGCCGTATTCGTATTTCTCGCTAATTTGCTTGACGAATAAAATATTATGATTCAAGACTAAGTCCCACATGCCGTTACGTCTATTATCGTCAACTGCATAAACTCTAAGTGGCCTAATGTTTTTCTCGTTCAAATTGTAAGTGCGCCTAAAAACGCTGGCGAGTCCGGGGGCAATATTACTCTGATCATCAAGCAAAAAATTACTCTCTACATCTGTCAAGCCCTGATAACGCGGAATATCAAATTTCCAGTAATTTGGGAACAACCACGCACTTGACGCATCTTCAGCACCGTATCTTACTGATGTGTGATTTATTACTTCTGTAGTGAGATAATAATTTATCCGGCTTGTATCTGTGTTCAAGTTTTCAACAGGAGCTAATATCCAATTTTCTGACGTAGTAGTCTTTGAGTTCTGAGCGTCCCATTTATCGTGTTGATAAGCTACAATATTTCCATTACCGGACGAGTCGCGCAGAGTCATACGCAATTCTAAAGCCTCATCGGTTGCAGTGCCGTTGACTACATTTGCGATTACAACGGGTTTATTAATTCCCTGCGAGCTTGTGCCAGAAGGGTTTTGCTGATAATTAAAAACTTGCCTGACTGTATCATAACGATTTTGACTCCCTGTTTGACGTGTCAGCTTGAAAGTATACGAAGACCACTGCGAGTCATAACCATCACGCGAAACTGGCCCATTTGCTGTAACAGTGTCAATATATGACGCACTTGACTCACTCGTTGAAGATCCAAAATTTATGTTACCGGTTACTGCTTCACCTGTTACGCGCGGTGAATGAATATCCATGCTAAATTCTCCGTAACCATTGCTCAATACAAGAAATAAAGTGCTTAAATTTCGATTCGATATTACAGTAGAGTCTGGAGTGCCGTTAATTACATTGACAACGCCCAAATCTGATAATACTAAATCGCTTGAAACGTCAATAGCTGTCTGATGAGTCGCTCCGAATGTGCCGGATTCATTAACTACCATCCATTGATAACTGATTCCGCTGGGGCCGTACAAGTCATCAAAGCGATAACCCGCCGCACCTGCTGAACCTGTGAATAACGCAAGAATAAATATTACTCCTGCGAACCTGCTAAAAATTTTTCTCAACTTTACAACCTCCATTAAAAAATTTTTCTATCTTTCGCGCCGAGTCCGTCTTTCAGGTCTATGAGCTTGCGAACGTTCTGTGCGTCTCGTCCTGCGCTCTGTCCTGTTAGGTTTATCGGCGGATTTAGATTCTTTCTTGTCATCGGGCTTAATTTCCGGCTCTTCCTCTCTGTTAAGCTCTTCATCAGTCGGAATAACTTTAACCGGCTCTTCTTTCTTGACTGGCTTAAACGGTGTGAAATCAAGTCCGGCATTTATTAGCGAAATATAATTTAACGGATTCAATGCAGCTTCACGGGCAAAACATGAAATTATTTTTGCTGCATAATCGCTGTAATTTTTATCTTCTAAGGCGTGTGCAAGTTCATTCAATGCAGTAATAGCAAATGCATTAGCGCTCGGCAAATTATTTATGTCTTGACCCGACTTCATGCGCATTGAAATATTTGAGTCATTCATCAGGAATAAACCGCCGTTTTTCTCGTCCCAGAAATTTTTTATCAACGAGTCTGCTAGATTCTGCGCGTTCTTGAGCCAATCATTTAATTGTTTCTCGCCTGCGTTGAATTTTTTTGCGGCCTTGTAGAGTTCCATAATGCCCCATAATAAATAAACGTAATCAGCGGCGTTTGCGTCAATTCCGGTTTTGCCTGCTATCCATCTGCGCGACCATTTTCCCGACTTATCAGCAAAAGTTTTCACGCAAAATAATGCTGTTCTCTCTGCTAAATCTTTCCATTCCGGCTGGTCAAATGCACAACTTGCGCGGCTTAAAGCTCCGATTATTAGTCCGTTCCAGTCCATTAAAATTTTATCGTCCGTCAAAAGCTGCCTTTTATCGCGAGACTCTAATAAAATTCTCCTGCACTCCGAAATATTTTGCGCAACTTCCGCACCCTTGAGTCCGTAACGTCTTGCAAGCTCGCTCACCGTTGAAGCCTCGTATAAAATATTTTCGCCGATTTGAGTCCCGGCCAGCTCTGAACCGAAATTTCCGCCCGGTAATACTCCGTAAGCAGCAGAAAATAAACCCGCGAGTCCTTCAGGCAAACTAGCTTTTATTTCGTCTTCCGTCCACATGTAATAACGCCCTTCACCGTCTTTATTGTCGGAATTAATCGCGCTCTTGAAACCCTGCGAATATGAGGCATTGTCAGAAAAATATTTTCCCATGCAAAAAATTATATCTTCCGCAATTAACCTGTGAAATGAATTAGCGTTCTGTTCCTGAGCAAGTGAGGCAGCTAATAAAATCATCGCTTGATCGCATAATAATTTTTCAAAGTGCGGGACGTGCCAGCGTTCATCAGTCGAATAAAGCGCAAAGCCTCCGCCTAAATGGTCATGAATCCCCCCGCGCCACATTCTCCGCAAAGTTATATCTACCATTGTGAAAGCGTCTGATTTGTCCCGTTTGCTTGCGTTCTCGTCTGCGGCCATTCTCAGCAGAAAAATTAATTTATTGATTTCCGGATATTTGGGCATGTGATTAAACCCTCCGAATCTAATATCAAAACTTTTTCTCATCTGGTCAAGAGCTTCAAACGCTGTGTAACGCCTGATTTTACCTCCTGAGCGCAAATTAAATTTTTCATTCACGAGTTCGCGCAAATCATTAGCTGTTCTTTCGCAGTCATCGCGCTGCATGTGCCAAAGCCATTTTATTCGCGGTAAAATTTCAGTCATTCCGGGAACTTGTCCGCGCGTTCGTTTGGGAAGCCAAGTCGTACAGAAAAACGGCCAGCCCTCAGGAGTCATGAAAATATTTAGCGGCCAACCTGCTGAACCATTTTGAATCCGGCAGATTTCCATATATAAATTATCTAAGTCTGGGCGTTCTTCTCTGTCAACTTTTACGGGAATACAAGTATCATTCATGAAGCCGGCTACTTCAGGATCGTTAAAGCAGTCTCGCTCCATAACACTGCACCAATGAGACGAGTAATACCCAATCGATAAAAATATTGGTCTGTCCTCGCGTTTTGCGTCGTTGAATGCTTCTGCGCCCCAAGTGTACCAGCCGATTAAATTTTTTGCGTGTGCCTGCAAGTATGGGCTTAACTCTCCGGCCAAGTGATTGACGGGAACAAATTTTTTCGCCGCCTGTGCCTGTAAAGCCTGTTCTGTATATTCCCCGTATGCTGATAACGGGCCTAACTCTTGTAATAAACTATTCTTGTATTGCATTAAGCTCACTCAATGAATTTATTACGCGCCAAGTTCCCATTAAATTAAAATCTTCAGCCGTAAAATTTCCCGTTGTAATTCCTACGCTGCGGACTCCTGCATTCATAGCGAAAACTATATCAATATCTGAGTCGCCTATATAAATCGTTTCGTCAGGACTTATATTTAAATCTGATAATAATTTATTCATCATTGCGGGATTAGGCTTGTATTCGAGTCTTCCGTAAGGTTCTAACGCTCCTACAATGACATCAAAATATTTAGCCAGCCCGGTGCGCTCTAAAACTTTGCTGGGATGTTCGCGATTAGAAATTACTGCAAGTTTGATATTTTTTGCGCGTAAATTTTGCAGAGTCTCTATTGTGTCCGGGAAAGGCTTTATTAATTCGCGCTCAAGAGTTACGCTGTATTCACGATATAATTTTATCCATTCTGGACGATATTCACCGAGTAAGCCCTCGCAAAATGTCGGGATAGGTGTAGCAATATATTTCATCGTGAGATCGTGCGAGACTTCCGGCAAACCTTCATGACGCGCTACACTGTTAAAGCCTTCCATAATGGCATAACTTGAGTCTACTATTGTCATATCGTGGTCGAATACCATTAATTTAATCATGTAAGAGTCTCCCTCGTTAGCGTCGTAAACTGTTGCCCATATTTCTAAGCACGTCATTACGTCCCATTGTATTTGTATCTGACACTGCGCCTGGTCTTGCCCAGTAAGTTTTTGCATGAGTGCCGATTGTGTTAATCCAGTCTATTCCGAACATGTCAAGAATCATCGTAACTCCCAGAATAAGCCACACGAACACGCCCAGCCATGCAAGGATTCTAAAACTTGTGCTGAGTCGTCTGTCTGTTGCTTCTTCTAATTTCTTGACTTCATCGTCTATTTCTTTGCGTTCTTCGCGGGTTAATTCTTTCTCGCGGCGTTTAAGTGAAAAAATGCGCCATAACCCTGCACCGCTTTGCGCCCATTGATACAGGCCTAATAAAAATATGCTTACTCCTATAAACGCAAATAATATCGTCATAAGTTTTTCAGCCCCTTTTTGTGATATTATAGCGGAAAACTTTATTTTTACGATTTTATTGCATGAGTTCATATTAAATGGCGCGTTACTGGGTGGGAGGGGGTAAGGGGGAGGGGCTTTAGGGGCTCCCCCTTTCGTGATTCTCAAAAAATTTTTTCCCGCTGCAAATGGGTAGTTAATGCATGTTTTGTATCTGTCCGCACATTATAGTGAAAATACTTCAAAATCTATAAATGCAAATTCAAAGGCGAAAACCTTTTTACAACCGGAACCGGCTGCGCGTCATAAACACGTATAACATAATTTGCGGTGCTGACACAAAAAATTTTTACTGCTATTAAAATGTGCTGACTATAATATTTGGAGTCGCGTTCATACAAAATTTTTCTCTCACATATGGCAATTAACACAAGTGATTTGGAGTCGCGCGTTAAAGTTTTGTTCTGTACACCCATTAATATTTGGAATCGCGTTTATAAAAAGTTTTTCGCTACATAATTAAAACCTTCACAGGAGATTTAGAGTCGCGTTTTAATTGGTTAGTCCCACCCGCCCGCCCGTTAATAGTCTGGAGTCGCGTTCATGCAAAATTTTT
>JAFSXS010000015.1 GCA_017443945.1 Synergistaceae bacterium | reverse complement strand
GTGGGTGGGTGGGAGCGAGGCGGCGGGGATACAATTTATTTGCGCTTCAAATGGGCGATGAAATTTTTCCCGGATTCTTGCACTTGAATAGCTGTAAAAATATATGTTCTTATGCTGCGACCAACGAGAGTAACCGATAAGGTTTTGCCTTTGACTTTGCATTTATATATTTTAAAAAATTTTCAGTATATAATATTCATAGAAAAATTTTCACTCAATGTTTTACGAAAGATGAGAATTTTACAACTACATTTGCAACTACAAAAATATTAATTTTTCACAGTTATAATAATGCCTCACACAAAAAATAAAAACTTTTGCAGATAAAAATTTTATTTCTTTATTCATGCGCTAATATTATAGCAAATGCACATAAATAGCTGTAAAAATATATGTTCTTATGTTGCGACCAACGAGAGTAACCGATAAGGTTTTGCCTTTGACTTTGCGGTTAAGTGTTTTCACTATAATTCGTTATATCTGTCTATCATTGCGAGAAAAATTTTTGTATTCTTGACCAACGGTATTTAACGGCACTCTTTGTAATGTGAGTCTCTAATTTTGCGCCGAGTTCTTCAAGTGTAGCGTCAGGATAATCGAGTCTTGCTTTCACGAGTTCGCGCAATTTTCCCGGCAATTTATCGAGCATTCCCAGAGATAAAATTTTTTCGGCAAGTTTTATTTGTTCGCGTGCTGCATTGACTGAACGTGCGATATTGGCTGCGTCGTAATTTCGTGCGATATTTGCTCTGCTGCGTGCGGATCTGATTATTGCGATATCTTCAAATTGTAACGCTCCTGAAGGCATACCGGCATTATATAAGAACGTCATAATATCGTCGTGCCTGCGGAGGGTAAATTCATTTCTGTGATTGTTCCATGACAAATTAGTAGATTCTAAAATTTTTGCGGCCAATTCTGAAATTTTTTCGTCGGATATAATTAGCGTCAAATAATAACCGTTTTTCGGGAAATACAGACCTCCTGTGCTGCCCCATAAGCCTTTAAGCCATGACCAGTAAAATTTTTTTCCGGGAGGCTTTAATATTTCGTTAGGACATGTAAATTTCACAGAAGGTTTATGATTCTTGCTCGTTATCATGGAAATTTGTAGATTAAATTTTTTCGCGTAACTCGTCATAGGCCAGAGTCTAAATTTTCCAGGCCCTGTGAGTCGTCTTGCAGCTCTTAATCTGTTAGTCGTGAAAATATTATTTCTGCGTCTCATTCCCATTAATAAGCCGCTTGCTTCTGAGTCTGCCGCATGAGTTGACTTTATAGAGTCCGTCAGCCATTCATCCCAGAGTCCTGCGAGCCACAAATCTTTATCCACCTAAAAAATTTACCTCCTTTGCGAAAAATATTATTTCTGCGTCTCATTTTCATTATAGCTAATAAAGTTGAATATTTGTAAAAATTTTTACATGTTTGCGCCAGACGTGTTTATGCTGCAACCAACGAGAGCAAACGGCTCCGGTAATCCGTCACAAATCTTTATTCAGCTGAAAATTTAATATCTGCCCAAATTAAATATATACTCGTCAATGTAGCTGCCATTGTTGAGGAATCTTGCAAAACGTGTACCGGCCGTATGAGACGCAATAAGAAATTTACAACGCGACAAACATATCATTTTGACGAGATAATCAAGCCCAAATTTATATTTATTCGATGAAGTTATCTCGCTGCATAAATAATCAGTGCCGACATATTTTACTAAATTAGTATCGCTCGTATAAATTAAATCGCCGTATCTCTTCACGAAAAAATTATATATATTCTCGTCTTCAGTTGCCAGAAAAATTTTGTGCTGCCCGTATTTAGTCATAAATTCATCAAGTTTTGAGGCTGCATTTTCCGGAGTTGGGGGTATTGGATGACCGATCGGCCTTAATTTTACATAATCAGTCCCGCGCACAAGAAGACCAATCATTTTGTCAATGCCGTCAGACTTGATTTTATTTTCTGCGGTGTCATAAATATATTTCTTGACTGGTACTCGTTTAATCATTTCGCGCATTATAGAATCATTTACGGGAGTCATAGGCTCTTTCGGCATAGAATAAAATTCCCAGCCTGATAACCTGACATTTTTGCTGTGATAAATTTCTTCAAGCGTATAATTAGAAGGCTGCTCAAAATAGTATTCCCACGCGTTTAAAGAGTCATTTACGGGAGAGTCTATATTATATTGAGTCTTGTAATTCTTGAAATCTACATAGGGGATAAAGCCTTTTTCGAGCGCGTCATAAATCACCGGCAAGTTATTTAAATACAGTGCAAGCAAGCCCATTAAACTATTTCCGCGAACGACAAAAAATTTCAAATCCGGATTCAATTTCCCGAAAGTTTTATCATGCTGGCGTTCATCCCAGTGAAAAATTGCTTGATTTATATCCTGCATAGCTCTGCCGACAAAACCGAAATGAGGAATTATTAAACCTAGTTTGCGCTTTAAGTTCACGATATGCCCCCCTAAAAAATTTTTCCCTCCGGCTTATAAATTCATTCCAGAGGGATTTAATATTTATGCGAGAAATTCAAAACTTTTTTTGCTCCTGACGTTCTCCCGGATTAAAGGCGCATTTGCTGCGGGAGATTCATTTTCTTTTTGCTTGGTATGCTCGAAGCTGTCCCGGTTTTGTCCCTGCTGGTCTTGCTGCTGCTCATCAGAATTTTTGCGGTGGACTCGCTGGGCGTTATTCATTGCCTCACTTGCTTGCACGGTTTGAACGATTCTAATTCCATCGCGTATAATTTCCTGACTCTGTCCTGTTTCCTGAGCGGCTGCTAAGGCATTCGGGGCATGGCGTGCGCTTGCTTCGACATTCAAATTTGACATCAATAAATTTACTGGCTGCATAATTTTTTATCCTCCAAGGTGGCCGGCCATATAATCGAACGGTTTTAAGACAATGCAGCGTTTTTCGTCGTCGGCAATAAATGACGTAAATTTGCAAATCTCATGAACGATATAATTTAAGCCTCTGACAGAAATAACAACTCCGGGATAACAAATATCTTTGACTCTGACAATGCCTTTATCGCGGACTAGTGCTAATTGTTCTTCGAGGTCGTCAAGCTCCTTCTGCATATTATCGCGTGCTGCCTGAAGCTGGAACTTCATTTTTGTTAAATCCATCATCATGGCGCGTTTTGAGTCGTCTAATTGACCAGCTGACTCTAATTTTTTCAACAATGCAAAATTCGGCTCGATTTTCTCAAGATTTTCCTCGCAGCGTTTAATTTCTCCCGTGAAAACTTTTCGCTTTTCGAGCATATCAGGAGGAGTCCCGACAATAATTTCTGTCTTAGTGCCCATTTCAGAGCCTAAAATATTGCAAGAGACTTCAAGACCTGCATCAACCCGCCCGCCTGCAATCTGTGAATGTCTGCCGCCTCCTAACGAAATAACAGCCCTGCGTGCATATAATCTGCTGTGAAGGACAGAGTTTTTCACGAGAATACTTCCGCCGCTCCTGATTGTAGCCTGATCCGCAAAACTTAGACTCACGTCATTATTTGCGCGTATAGTGCCTTTGCCCATGCCTCTGACACCGCCGTGAATGATTACTACTCCCTGCGAGTCAACGTCTGCGCCTTCAATCATGCCGTTAATCTCGATATTTCCCTGTGCTGCAACGTGAAAGCCCTCACGCACCGAACCGCGAATATTAACAGCTCCCGTAAAATCAATACTGCCGACGCTGAAATCTATATCATTCCCGATAGTTAATTCAGGCAGCACAACAAGACGGCCTTTATCATTCTTTAACTGACCTTCTGCGACTGCTAATAAAATTAACGGGTTCTCAGGGTCGCGCTTGAGTCCTTCACCGAAAGAAAATTCTACGTTTTTTACTGGTTGTGCTCTGACTGCTGCTCCGGTAACGTCAACGCCGGTTTTGCCGTTCACTAAAGGATGTTTTATCGCAACTTCCTGGCCGGGGTGAACTGTAACAATAGTGCTGCGGCTCCAGAAGTCAATTTTTTCATCGTCTCTGACCTCGAACGGCTTATCAGGATCCTTTATTAATTCAATATATGCGTCGCTGCCTTCGATAGGTGGAGTCCCCTTTGCTACGACAACTGACTCATTTGCAAGTTTACGCGCTAATAATGATTGTATTGCAACTGTATCGATTCCGACTTTGATTCCGTAAGCATGTAAAACCGCAATAACTTCATCGAGCTTCGGCCAAGGTTTAGCGAAAAACGGCGGTTCTATAGTGATTGACGCTGACATTTTATCGCCTGCGAGTGAGACATTAACTTTTGCGTCTTTCTCAAGTGCCGGGTTACGTCCGCAAATTTTGCATGTCTGACCGTCTTTAATAAAATTTCGTATCGCCTTGAAGTCATAGCGCAAGATTCCATATTCTTTCAAGAACGCATAAACGTCATTTTCCTTGAAATCTTTGCTGTTACACGATAAATAAATCCCGTCGGACTGTGCGTGCAGATCAAATACGTCTGTGTTGAGCAAATAAATTCACCTCCTGAGTGAGAAAAAATTATTTATTCATTCATCTTAGCTTTTAATATAGTACGTAACATTGATAACCCTTTGCCGTGAATCTGTGAGACTCTGCTCTCTGACACGCCTAAAACTTGGCCGATTTCCTTTAGAGTCAGCCCGTCATAATAATAAAGACTCAACATTGTGCGTTCTTTTTCCGGCAACTCCTGTAAAGCTGCTATTAACTGCTGTCTGTCGCTCTCGTCGTCTAACCTGTCAGCTGCTGTCTCTCTATCGTCTGCAATAGTTGCTTCAATAGGTACATCGCCGTCATCTAACGGGTTAGTGTCATCGAGTGAAGTAATATAACCCCGCGAGGCTAATTCTTGAGTCTCGTAATATTCTTCTTCGCTTATGCCTAATTCAGAAATGAGCCACTCGTCTTTAAGCTCGCCTTTATCGCGCAAAACTTTTTCCATAGCTTTATTGAGCCTCTGAACTTTTTCGCGCCCTGTACGTGAGAACCAGTCGCATTTACGTAACTCGTCTAAAATTGCACCTCTGATTCTCGGTATTGCATAAGTCTGGAATACAAAACCTTTTGACGGGTCGAATTTGTCAACTGCGTCAAGAAGTCCGAACACGCCGAAACTTAAAATATCTTCATAATCAAGTCCCTGCGGAGGAGTTACAGCCATTCTGCCGACTACATATTTAATCAGCGGCAAATAACGCTTTACAATTTCATCACGGACAGCTAGTGATCTAGTCCGGGAAAAATCATCCCATAATTTTTTTTCCTCGTCTGTCGTCATATCTCGTTTATTCCTTTTCCGAGCGTCTTAATTTTCAGCATCCAATTGCTTGTCGAAAACTCTATAGTGCGTCCCTTATTGCCGCCTGTATCAGAAGCAACGAGAGCTATTCCCATTCTTGCAAGCCTCATGGTTGTTTCACGTACATTTTTTGCGCCTACAGTCAGGAACTCCGCACTTGCACCGGGTAACGCGAACATTTGCGCACCTCCGGCGATTTTCGCTTTTATTCTGGATCTGTTAGCACCCTGCTTTAACATTTCTTCTATTATGGCAGGCACAGCAGTATCGGCGAACTTGCCGACTTTTTCCGAACCTTTGAGACCCCGTGAGTCAGGCAGCATTATATGAGCCATCCCGGCAATTTTTGCGAGAGGGTCAAACACTACAAGCCCAATGCACGAGCCAAGCCCAAGAGTTACAAGTTTTATAGGTGCTCTTGCGACGTATAAATCTGCCATGCCTAAAACAATACTAGGTTCGGCCATCACATCACCTTCAGCTTTCTTAGCAGCAAATCGAGGGCATCAGGGTCGGGAATTAATATTATATGCCCGGAAATTGTCCGGCCATCTTCAAGACCTTCTACGCTTAGTTCTGTATTAACGAGCAGGGCGGTCTCTCCCATCTGCCCATAAATCGAAGCTACTACATCAAGAATCGAACTCAACATATCATGTGCTACACCGGGTACGCTTATTTGATGCTGAGTGCCGATTAATAAATTTATAGCGTTCAAGAACGAGCTTAATACTATATTTCCTACTTCACTTAATGCGCTGTCAATCATGTCCTGCGGTATCTCGTTAATCGGAATTTGCGAGCCGAACTGCTGCTTTAACAACAACTCGACCATTAAATTTGCGTCTTCCTCATTCTGAATAAATATCAAGCTGCATTGAAAGCCGCCAAGAGACCGCACGAAAACAGCACCGACTATCTGCATAGGGTCGCCGTAATGTTCCGCAAGCTCATAGATCGAAACTAATTCAGTCTGCGGAACGTTCATATTTATCATACGCGATAATAAGCCGCTCAAAGCAGTAGCAGCGTTGCCAGTGCCTATATTTCCGACTTCACGAATTGCATCAAGCTGTAACGCATTGAACGACGCTATATCAGCCATTAAACATTACTCCTTTTAGCCTTTTGTCGAATAAAACGAAGCTACATCGAGAATTAATGCTACATTGCCGTCGCCTAAAATAGTCCCGCCCGTTATCCCGTCAATTTTCGCCAAGAATCTACCGAGCGATTTTATAACTATTTCCTGCTGGCCGATTAATTCACTCACGATAAAGCCGATTTTATTCTTGCCGATTTTCACGACAACTACGGGATATTCGTATCTGTCATGTTCGACACCTTCAGAGCCTAGAATATCGCCTAAATCATTAAGTGAAAGCACTTCTCCCCGCAAAAGTGTTGTAGGTTCGCCGTGAACTGTCTTAATGTCTTCTTTGCGTACCATTATAGTTTCTTCGACGTTCTCAAGCGATATTGCATAAGTCTCGTTGCCGACCTTTATTAACAGTGAAAGAACTATAGCAAGCGTTAAAGGCAGCCTTATATAAACGTGAGTCCCTTCGTTTTTCTTGCTGGATAAATCAAATTGTCCGCCGAGCTGCTCGACTTTAGTTTTTACTGCGTCCATTCCGACTCCGCGTCCGGATAAGTCTGTAACCTGCTTTGCCATACTGAAACCGGGCAATAATACTAATTGCTGGGCTTCTTCATCGCTCATTATTGCGGCCCTGTCGTCTGAAATTATGCCTCGTTCAACAGCTTTTTTCTTGACTTTTTCGGGATCAATGCCTGCGCCGTCATCTGATACTTCAATAACGACTCCGCTTCCTTCCTGATAAGCTGCGATTTTGAGTATACCTTTTTCGGGTTTGCCGAGTGCTTTGCGTTCGTCGGGGTGTTCGATTCCATGATCCATTGAGTTACGAATCAAATGCACCATAGGATCGCCGATTTCGTCAATAACTGTTCTGTCTAATTCCGTATCCTCGCCCTCAAGTACAAGCTCAACATTTTTATTTAACGTTTTGCACAAATCACGAATCAAGCGCGGGAATCTATCAAATGTAAATGATACAGGCACCATGCGCAATTTTGTAACGAGCTCTTGAATGTCGCCGGAAATTCTGCCTAACTGCGATAAAGTATCATCAAATTGTCTGAGTCTTGCTTCCTGAACGAGTCTTTCGATTCTGGCACGTGAGATAACAAGCTCGCCTACAAGATTCATTAATTTATCGAGCCTGCCTATATCGACTCTGACGGTTTGTCCGCCCTTCTTGATAGTTTCTTTGCGTCCGGTTGGGGGCTGCTGCTGAGCTGGTGCTGGTGCTTGAGCTGGTGCAGGTGCTGCCGGTGCTGGTGCTGGTGTTTCCTGTTTTGTCTCTGGTGCGGGTGCTGACTCTTGAGCGGGTGCAGGTGATTCGCTTGCGTGAACTTCTTCAACGTCAGCCGATTTAACGTCGCCGATTTTCTCAATAGCTGCTTTGACTTCTTCAGCAGGTGCGGGCGTTGCTACATAAACAGTGAAGTCGAAATCAAATTCTTCTTTCTCTAGTGCTTCTGTCGGAGGTTCGGCCTTGAAAATTTCGCCCATTTCCTCGAGTCTATTCACGACCATATAAGCGCGTGCAGCCTTTAATAAACAACTCTCACTCAATGTAACATGAACACTAAAAGCGTTTTTGCCTTCAGCGTTTGCAGCCTTTACCCATTCTGCGTCCTGCGATGAAAGATTCGAGCCTTCAGAACTTGAAGACGATTCCGACTCTGCTGCAGGTGCCGGAGCTGGTGCAGGTGCAGGGCCTTCACGCCTTAATTCTTGTACCATTCCCGAAACATCAATATGTGAGTCATTTCCGCCGCCTCTGATTGAGTCTGCCATTTCTTGAAGTGTGTCGAGTCCCTGAAATAAAAGATTCATATCTGCTTCAGTCAACGGCCTTGTACCTTTTCTAGCTGCGTCGAGTCTGTCCTCCATTGCGTGAGTCAAGCCCATCATATTTGTAAATCCCATTGTGCCCGCCATACCTTTTAGCGTGTGGGCTGCTCTGAAAATTTCATTTATTACGTCCATATCGACCATATTTTTTTCCAGAGCGAGTAATAAATCATCTAATTTTTGTACGTTGTCGTCAGTCTCATCGAGAAATGCTCCCAGATACTGACTCATATCCATATCGGCCAAGATAAATTTTTCCCCCTTATTTAATTCTTTACGAGTCTGACCATTGCATCAGGAATTTCATTAAGCGGCAGAACTTCATCAACTATTCCGGCATCAACAGCGGCCTTAGGCATTCCATAAACAACGCATGTTTTCTGACTCTCTGCGATTACGTAAGCACCCTTTTTGTGAAGTGCTATTCCTCCGTCTGTGCCGTCTCTGCCCATTCCTGTTAAGATAACGCATAAAACATTTCCGCCGTACTCATCTGCAACGCTCATAAACATTATATTTGCTGCGGGCTTAACTGACAAAACCGGCGGAGCATCAGAGAGTCCGCACACCATTGCACCGTTTCTACGCTTGACGATTAAATGACTTCCACCGGGGGCGATTACCACTCGTCCGGGCTTGAGAGTCAATCCGTCAAAACCTTCTACAACTTCTAATTGTGAAGACGCATTTAACCTATTAGAGAACGATGTTGTAAACTCTTTCGGCATGTGCTGAGTAATTACAATAGGAACAGGAAAATTTTTCGGCAATTTGGGAATCAATTCACCTAACGCCATAGGCCCCCCCGTTGAACTTGCAATCGCTACTATATCACGCCTTCCCGTGTGCATGGGCGGAGTCATTCTGCGATATTCGGGAGCATGTAAGACACTCGCGCCGCCTCCGAAAAATCCTGCTTTCGTTCTTAATTTTGCTGTACTTGCTGCTATGACCTTATCAATTAATTCTTGGCCGATCTCGCGAATATTTAATGAGATTGACCCCGACGGCTTACCGATAAAAT
Organism: Synergistaceae bacterium; assembly: GCA_017443945.1. Classification (NCBI taxonomy): domain Bacteria; kingdom Thermotogati; phylum Synergistota; class Synergistia; order Synergistales; family Synergistaceae; species Synergistaceae bacterium. Next base: position 31,070 of record JAFSXS010000015.1, on the reverse strand, counting down.
CAACACATCCCAGCGCAAGAGCCTTCATTGTTGTTTCTGCACCCTCTTGAGTCATCGAGCTGACCATTATAACGGGCAGAGGGTTAGTCTTCATTATTTCTTCGAGTGCTTGAAGGCCGCTCATATTGGGCATTTCTACATCCATTGTAACGATATTAGGTTTCAATAATTTTATTTGTGCAAGTGCGTCTTTGCCGTCTTTAGCAGTCCCGACTACTTCAATTCTCGGATCTGATTTAAGAATATCGCTTATGAACTGGCGCATTAATGCACTGTCATCAACTACAAGAACTCTTATTCTGCCTAATGGTGGCATTCTATTTTTCTGCTGTCTGCTAAATTTTTACACATGGCAGCAGATTCGACCTCCTTTCTATAATTTGCGATAAATTTTCGATTCATAATTATTATAGCTTTATATTTATTTCTTGTCGGAAAAAAGATTCTTTGTCAGCCTCCTGAAGAAGTCGATTACTCCCCCGGATTTTTCCGGCAGCTGTTCACGTTTTATATTAGCACCCTCGCAAAATCTCAATAATTCACCGGCCAAATTTCTAACGCAGATACTTGCAGGCGATTCGGGGTCTGACCTGTAAAAAATTTTCCAGTTCTTAACTGACTCTTCTATTAAGCTATCACGCAGGACACAGCCCAAATAAACTGGTGCATTACCTAAAAATTGCATTGACGCGAGTCTAATTCTTTCGGCGACCTCTTGAGCTTCTCTAGTGCTTGAAGCCATATTTACTATCAACATTAAGCCCGACGCAGGATTTTCCGAGCCTCCCCACGCATTTGAGCCCAAAGACTTTATTACGCCGTATGCATCTCTAACGCTCGTAGGTTCAGGAGTCGTAACTAATAACGTAATTTCAGAAGCATATGCAAACGATAATACGCCTTTATGAATACCTGCGCCCGCGTCCATGATTAAATAATCCGCAATTTCTTCAAGGCCGGTCAATGAAGCAAATAATCTTTCCATCGAGTAATCATCCAAATCTGCAATTTCTTTCAAGCCTGTACCGCCCGGAAGTAATGCGACACTCCCGTGTTTGTGTAAGGCTCTCTGCGACGACCTGAAGTGTACAAGAATCTCGTTTAAATTGCGCGATCCCTCGATTAAATGCGAAATATTATATCTTGCACTCGTAACACCGCACAAAATATCTAAATTTGCCATGCCTAAATCTGCATCGATAAGCACGACCCTTTTTCCGTAATCAGCAAGCGCAAACGATAACGCCGCAGATATGTTACTTTTTCCGACTCCGCCTTTGCCGCTCAATACTGAAATTGTATGCAGCCTTTGAGGAATCCTTGTTTGTTGTCTATTGTCTAGCACCATTCGCCTTAAATCCCCCGCCTGATCTGGGTTATAATTATCTGCCGGCATTGCTTTAACCCCTCTTGCGTTCTTCTTCGGACTTCATGAGAAAATCTGCAATTCTTGAGCCTGAAGCCGTCTCTATATCTTTCGGGACATTCTGACCAACCGTCAAAAACGATATTGGACATCCCATAACTTGATGAATATTAAAAATTGATCCGTAGCTCACAGTCTCGTCAAGTTTCGTAAATAATAAATGCGACACCGGTATATTTGGAATATGTTCTACAACGTCGAGCATATCTTTATATTTCATGTTAGCAGATAACACTAAATGAACAGCATCGGGCGCAAAAGAGTTATATAAATTCTCGAACATGTCCATATTTTTTTTATCGCGCTGTGAACGTCCGGCGGTATCGAGTAAAATAATTTCTGCGTTCTCGTGCTGATTGACGACTCCGGGAATCGTAGCAATGTCAAATATTATTTCAATGGGGACACCTAAAATTTTTGCGTAAGTCTTTAACTGCTCGACAGCCGCGATTCTGTATGTATCACTTGTGAGCAGCAAAACTTTTTTATGTTCCCATAGAGCTTTAATCGCCGCTAATTTTGCAATCGTCGTAGTTTTTCCGACTCCTGTGGGGCCAAGCAGCATAACTTTTCGGCCTCCTGCTGCGTCGCTTCCATTGTCGCCGGAACACTCGATTTGAGTCGCAAGCCACTTTGTGAACGGCAATTTTTTATTCTTGTCCTTGCGAGCCATGATACTATAATCTGCTAATAATTTGCGTATATATTTCTCGTCGACCTCTGACGAACGCAAACGGCCTTCAACGCCGGAATCTTCTCCCGTTAAATTTGGCATACCAGCTTGAAACGCGTTATTTTTCTGTGCCTGTGCTGCCTGAGCTGCGACTCCTGACTCTACTGCCGAAATTCTTTGCAGCAATAAATCGATTCTATCTGCGAGCGCTCCGACTTGATTCTTGAGTGCCTTTGCGTCATCGTTATTAATTGCTGGAGGCTGAGTCTGATTCATAATCGGAGGCATTACGGGCGCAGGTTGCGGAGGAGGTGTAACGGGTGCGGGTCTCGTTGTTAATCCGTATGCATTGCGCAAACCTTCAGGCGAAATTTTTACGTTGTCAGACGGCAATCTATAACCTTCTTCACCTAATGTGATAGGCTGCTCTTGATTCGAGTTATTATTTACGGGCTGTGAAGGTAATTGACCGCTTGAAGATTTTTCCTTGAACTCCATTAATTTTTGGAAGGCGATTAAATTTTCTCGTCTTGTCTCATCGTCCATAGCTGCAACTGTTGAATTATTTGCAGGTGTTCTCGGCTTTGCGGGCTGAGGTTTGGGCGAGTCGTCTTCTATTATTCCTGCTGTAACCTTCAAGACTGAACGCTGAAAGAGGCCAAAGACTCCACCCTCTTTGATTACCTGCGTAGATAAAATAACAGCGTCCCTGCCGAGTCTCTCAGCTGCGAGCCTTAGTGCTTCTGCGTCGTCTTTCGCTGTAAATGTAATTTGATTCGTAACTCTCATTTATTCCACCATTCCAACGGTTTTAACTTGAATACCGCGCGTTATTTCATTATATGACACTACGAAAATATTTGTTATCGAGCCTTCTATTAATCTTCTGACTATTAATCTTACATCAGGATGAACAAGCAAAACAGGAGGCAAATTTTTCACAATCATTTCTTCCATTGCGCGCGAAATTGCATTTATCATCTTCTGAACCTCGCGGGGATCTAAATTTAATTGCCAGCCTCGTGTTAAATCTCCGTCGACTCCTGCCATAATTTTTTGCTCCCAGTTTGGCGAAAGAGTCGCAGCTGTTATTACTCCGTCGGGGCCCTGAATCTTTAGAGAAATGAGTCGTGATAATGCCTCTCTTGCGCGTTCTGTGAGAAAATCTACACTTCTTGACATTTTGCCGTAGTCAGCTAGTGCCTCAAAAATTGTAACAAGATCTCTAATCGGAATCTGTTCGCGTATTAAATTCTGCAAAACTTTTTGTATTTCTCCCAGTGAAAGCGACGCTAATAACTCACTCACAACGGCGGGGGCTGTCTCCTTTACCATGTCAGTTAATTTCTGGACTTCCTGACGAGTCAATAATTCTGCGCCGTTTTTGCGAATAACTTCCGACAAATGAGTCGCAAGCACGCTCGGAGCATCAACAACAGTGTAACCCATTGCTTCGGCCTTGTCGCGCAAATCAGGAGAAATCCACAACGCCGGGAGTCCGAATGCAGGTTCTTTCGTAGGAACGCCGATTAAATCTTCTTCTGCGCCTCCTGTGTTCATTGCGAGATAATGATCTGGGAGTAATTCTCCTCGTCCAGCTTCAGCACCTTTTACGCGCAAAATATATTCAGTAGGCTTAATTTGAATATTATCACGTATTCTTATGGGAGGTACAACTATTCCCATTTCAAGAGCCATTTGTTTACGAATTGTCCCGATTCTGTCTAACATGTCGCCGCCTTGTGCAGGGTCAATCAACGGGATAATTGCATAACCGATTTCTGCTTCCATTGGTTCAACTGTTAATAATTTCATAACGTCTTCGGGTGAAACTGGTTCAGATTTTGCGCCTTCTGCGGGTGCTGATGTTCCTGCTGCTGCTCCTGCCTGTTGAGGTGCGCCCGCCGGTAATGGAGTCTTTGCTGCCTGCTCTTCTGCTTCGATTGCTTGAACACTTGCTTCACGTCCGACAGTGTAACCAAGAAAGCCCATTAACACAGCAAGAGTCAAAAATGGAATCGTCGGCATTCCCGGCAATAATCCCATGCATAATAACATACCTGCGGCAATATATAACGGTCTCGGATAACGTGTGAAAGAATTTACTAAATCGGGGCCAAGTTCTGACGATGCAGCAGCTCTTGTAACTATAACGCCCATTGCGGTAGACATTAACAACGCCGGAATTTGTCCGACAAGTCCGTCGCCTACTGTTAATAAACTATAATGTGATGCAGCGTTTGCAGCGTCCATACCACGCATAAATATCCCGATTGACAGACCGCCGATTATATTTATAGTTGTGATTATGAGTCCTGCTATAGCGTCGCCCTTAACAAATTTTGATGCACCGTCCATAGCTCCGTAAAAATCTGCTTCTTTCTGTATGTCCTGCCTTCTTTGCTTTGCGCCTTGTTCGTCGATTAGTCCCGAATTTAAATCTGCGTCAATTGACATTTGTTTACCGGGCATTGCGTCGAGTGTGAATCGTGCTGCGACCTCTGCGACTCTTTCTGCGCCTTTGGTGATTACTAACATTTGAATTATTACGAGAATCAAGAACATGATAATTCCTACGATGTAATTTCCTCCGACGACAAAATTTCCGAATGCATTTATTAACTCGCCTGCGTTGCCGTAAAGTAAAATTAATCTCGTCGTAGAAACATTTAGTGCGAGCCTGAACAACGTAGAAATTAATAATAACGTCGGAAATATCGACAAATCTAATGCGCGCTTCACATAAAATGTAACTAAAAGCGTAACTACTCCAAGCGTGATATTCATAGACAGCAACAAATCTATTAGCCACGTCGGAAGGGGTACAACCATCATTATAATAATGAGTACCATTAACAAAGCCACGCCAATATCGGAATAGCTTTGAACTTTTTTGCGAATGTCAGAAACTCCTGCGATCCCAGCGGCCTCTGCCAATGTGAAACTCATCCCCGTTCTATCTAGTAACTGGATAAAAATTTTTGACTTATTTTACACGAAAACGGGAAAAACAGAAATATATTGCTTGCTCGTCATGGTGCGATAAAATTTTTTGCGAGTCTTTGTGCTTGTGCGTGAAAAAATTTATGTGAACGAATCAGCGCGATAAAAAATTTTTTTTCTTTGCGAGTCATTGCGATTAATTGAACGAGTCAACATTTTTGTATTAGTAAAAGTATTAGTAATAAATTATTTTGTGCTTGAAAAATTGATTCATGAACAGTTTTTATTATTTTATCAGGACTCGCAAGAAGACTCCCACTTCCATAAGTGGGAAATGAATTGCGCTATAATAATGCAATGACTGAAGAAGAGCGAATCGCGAAGAATAATAAAATACGAGAACAGGGGGCAGAGACTCGCAAAAAACGTAAGAGTCAAGTTTGCCGCGTGTATCGTGTAAAAATAGATTTCTCTCATATGAATCAACAGCAAAAATTACGTCTAAAAATGTTATTTGTTGAGGCTAAGTGGCTCTATAACGATGCATTAACCTTCATGAAAGAAAATGACATTAATGAATATGACAGCAGGATTCAAACTGTCAGCAGCCTTGATAAAAATAGACAGCCCGTAATACATGAATTGCAATATTTAAGTTCACAAATGAGGCAATCTGTTATTCAGGGCATAAAACATAATATGAAATCTCTTGCTTCAATACGGAAAAGTAATCATAAAGTCGGAGCATTACGCTACAAATCTGAATATGATTCTATAAATCTTCAACAGTATGAAGTAACTTATAAATTCTATGACAGTAAATATATTAGACTTCAGGGTTTCGGCAAAAAAATTAAAATCGAAGGAGCAGAACAATTTTTCAATATTCCCGGCATAGAATACGCGAACGCAAAATTATTGAATCTTCCGGATGGCTATTATATTGCTATAACAACATATCAAGACAAATTAAGCGGCACAAAGCGATATAAACCTGAAATCGGGATAGATATGGGCATTAAGACATCAATAACTACTTCAGACGGCAAAAAATTTAAAGTGTTGATTGGAGAAATGAGACGCCTTAAGAAATGCCAGCGATTAATCGCACGACGCAAAAAGGGTTCCAGCAATCGATACAAAGCAAAAAAGTTATTGAGAAAAGCCTATCAGAATTTAACTGACAAAAAACGAGACGCAGCAAACAAAATCACTCATGAATTATTAGAGCATGAACAAGTCTATATGCAAGATGAAAATATTAAAGGCTGGCATAAAGGCTTATTCGGAAAAACTGTACAGCACTCAATATTAGGACTTGTGAAGGCAAAATTAATTAATAATGAAAGAGTTATAGTGCTTTCATCAAGTGAGCCTACTACAAAATATTGTCCATGCTGCGGAAAAATCAAGAAAGATATAAAACTTTCAGATCGAATATATAAATGTTCATGCGGTTATGAAGAAGATAGAGACAAACATGCGGCTCGAAATATGATTTTGTTAGCAAATAAAAATACCTGTGGGACGCAGGAAATTAACGCCTTTGGAGAGGATGTAAGACGACTTCAGCCAGTACGAGTGGAGCGCGGCCTCGATGAATTAGGAAGCCGCCACTTCTATAAGTTGCGGTAGTTCACTTTCACGTAATAACACCCTTCACATAAATAATCGTGTCTTGATATAGTTCTTAGCAGAAAATTTTATAATTAATGGAGGAATATTTTATTATGAGACGCAAAATTTTTTACGGGATTATTCTATTAACAGTTGTACTCTTCACTATGGGAGCAGACAGCAAAAACGACGAACTCAAGCGCATGAGCACATTTATCAGCAACTTCACCGAAGCAAATTACTACGATTTTGACGTACAGCGTAACGGCGATGAAGGCATGACTCATTTCGGCAATAGTTCAGAGAATGAAGGCTTAATATTTTTCGGGATAGCTCATAATTTGCTAAATAATAAGTCCCGCATAAAAAATTGTCCTGACAAAAATTGCCCTTATGGAAGCAAAATAATTGACGCAAAATTTATCACTGAGTCAGTGCGTAAATATTTCGATCTTCCTGTAAAGCACGCAAGTATATTAGGCACCCTCCCAGAAGGCGCAGAAGACGGCGACCCAGCAGACGAACCCGAACAAGCACATTTTGACGGGAAAAATTATCACTTCAACCCCGCAACTTTTACGAGCGACACACTTTTATATGCAGACGTTCAGAAAGTTTCAAGACAGGGCAAAATTATAACAATGACCGGCGAAATTTATCACTCCAACAATAAATCAATCAGGCCGGCAACTTTCACAGCAACCGCAAAGCCCTACAAATTTGCGAATAAAGATACATGGGCGATTCTCTCGCTAAAATTTTCGTGGAAGGAGTAAATTTTTATGATTAATCACGAGCTTAATAATTTAATCGCGTTTGCATTACATCATGAATTAATTTCACCTGATGATAAAATATGGGCTGTAAATTCTTTAATAGGGATTCTCGGCCTAAATTCGTTCGAGTTCGAGAAAAATTTATCAAGTGAATTAGCTGACAAGACTTCGCCCGACTCAATTCTCGCAAAAATTTTAGACTGGGCAGCAGAAAATAATTTAATCGAGAATACCGAGACCGAGCGCGATTTACTCGACACAAAATTAATGGGAGCTTTGACCCCCCGGCCGTCTGATGTTATCGCAAAATTTGAGTCTTTATATTCGCGTTCACCAGTTGAAGCCACTGACTATTTTTATAAACTCGGTGTAAGCTCGAACTATATCAGATCCGAACGTACAGCAAAAAATATCTGCTGGAAAACTTTAACTGATTTCGGCGAATTAGATATTACAATCAACATGTCAAAACCTGAGAAAGACCCCCGCGACATCGCAAAGGCCCGCGCAATAAAGTCATCAGGTTATCCAAAGTGTTTATTATGCCGCGAGAATGAAGGCTTTTACGGTCATCACGGACATCCGGCACGGCAAAATATTAGGTTAATCCCCGTAAATCTCAATGGCCGCAGCTGGTATTTCCAGTATTCGCCCTATAGCTATTATAATGAACACTGCATAGTTCTTGATGAGAATCACGTGCCAATGTTAATTAATCGGGAAACTTTCGAGAATTTATTTGCATTTATTACGAGATTCCCTCATTATTTTGTCGGGTCAAATGCTGATTTGCCAATTGTTGGAGGCTCGATTCTTTCTCACGATCATTATCAGGGCGGAAGATATATTTTTGCGATGAATAATGCACCGTCCGAACATGAATATAATTTCTCTGATCCCGAAATAAAAGCAGCTCGAATCAAATGGCCTATGTCAGCTATAAGACTCGAGTCACGCAATCCCGAAAAATTAATTGACTTGGCCGACAAAATTTTATCAGCCTGGCGCGAATGGACTGACGAAAACGCAAATATTCTCGCATATTCCGACGGTGAACCCCATAACACTATAACGCCCATTGCAAGAAGAAACGGCGAAAATTACGTGATTGATTTAGTTTTGCGCAATAATAGAACTAGCAATGAACACCCATTAGGAATCTTTCATCCTCATGCAGAAGTTCATCACATCAAGAAAGAAAATATCGGCCTGATTGAGGTAATGGGACTCGCTGTGCTGCCTGCAAGATTAAAAATTTCGCTCGAAAAAATTTGCGAGTCATGGCTTGCAGGAAAAGAAAATTTACCGTCAGAGCTTGAGATTCACGAAAAATGGTATGAGTCTTTACGCGCTAAACACGAAAATTTAAAGCATGAACACGACGAGTCAATTATCAGAAAAATGATTCGTGATGAAGTCGGACACGTTTTCGCGCAGGTTTTGACGGACAGCGGGGTCTATAAGCGCACACCCGAAGGACTCGCAGCGTTTGATAAATTTGCTGAGTCAGTGCTGAAATAAATTTATAATCTTTCATAAGAGCGGATTTCGTTAAATGCTTCGGAGTCCCTCTTTGATTGATTGTTATAACAGATTCTTAATTTTGGCCGGCCAGCTTTCTTTATTGCGCAAAGAGTCAATCATTTCATGAACATTTTTATTATTTTGCGGGTGAGTCCATTTTTCCGGCAGAATCTCACTTAACGGCACGAGAACAAATAATCTATCAGGTAAATTAACGTGAGGGATAATCAAATCAGGCGAGTTATAAATAATTTCGTCAATCAGCAAAATATCAATGTCAATTTTTCTAGCTCCCCACCTGACAGAAGGCACGCGGCCAAGCTGGGACTCAAAAGTTTTTATCTGCGTTAATATTTCGTGAGGCTCAAGACTCGATTTGCTCTCTATTAATATACATGCGTTCAAGTAATCGGGCTGACTCACTCCTCCCCACGCTTGAGTCTCGTAAACGCTGCTTGTTTTGATGATATTTCCCAGAGTCGAAAGTTTTTGCACAGCTTCACGCAAATTAATTAATCTGTCGCCCAAATTTGAACCGAGTCCGAAATAAATTTTCATGATTTATTACACCCTTTCACGCGTAAATTATAGCCGATACACTTTATTTGCACGAATCTGGGCGGGGAGGGAGAACAGGCAAAAATTTTTTACTGTTCCCAAATTTTAATTACACTCTCACAAAAACGTAATATAATTTATTTCACAATTTTTTATCATAACAGGAGGCTACATTTTGCAGAAAATAAAATTTGAGACTGACTATCAAGAGGGCTGCAACCCCAAAATTTTGGACATGCTTTCACGCACAAATCTCGAACAGACTTCCGGCTATGGAGTCGACGACCACTGCAAACGCGCAAAAGATTTAATACGCAAATTCATTAACAGACCTGACGCAAAAGTTTTCTTCATGTTAGGCGGGACTCAGACAAATACAACCGTGATAAAATCTTTCTTGAATCCTGTCGAGGGCGTAATCAGCGTTGACTCTGGACACATAAACGTTCATGAATCAGGCGCAATCGAGTCAACCGGCCATAAAATTTTGACATTGCCGAATCATAATGGCTTACTTGATCCTGAAGACTTACGAAAATATTTAGCGGCCTTCTATGCTGATGAGACTCACGAACACTCAGTACAGCCGGGACTCGTTTATATTTCTTTCTCGTCGGAATTAGGGACTCTCTACACACGTCAGCAGCTCGAAAAAATTAAATCCGTCTGCAATGAGTATGACTTAAAACTTTTTCTCGATGGTGCCAGACTCGGCGCGGGCTTAGTCTCTGAGTCAGATCATGCAGCTTTAGAAGATATTTCACGGCTTTGTGATGCATTCTATATCGGAGCAACTAAAAACGGGGCTTTGTTCGGCGAGGCTGTAATTTTTCCCAATCCTGAAACGTTATCGACAAAAAATTTAAAGACTTTCCGCACGTTCATTAAACAGCAATGCGGATTATTAGCTAAGGGACGCATAGTCGGTCTTCAGTTCGAGGCATTATTTGATGACGATAATTTATATATTGCAAACGCGACTCACTCATATAAACAAGCAATGAAGATTAAACGTGCATTTAACGCGCAAAAAATTCCGTTCTTGGTAGAATCATTTACAAATCAGCAGTTCCCGATTTTGACTCAGGAGCAGCACAAAATTTTATCAGCTAAATTTGATTATGAAACTTGGCGGCCCTTGCAAGATAATAAACTCGCAGTAAGATTTTGTACAAGCTGGGCTACAACTGATGAAGCTATAGAAAATTTAATACAGGAGATAAAAACTTTATGAATCGCAACAGAAATCTAGAGAAAAATTATTCACCCGACTCAATCGAGCAGAAATGGTATAAAAAATGGCTCGACGCAGGACTCTTCAACGCAGAAATTAACCCCGACGCAAAAGCATTTTCTATCGTTATCCCGCCCCCGAACGTAACCGGCTCACTTCATGTCGGACATGCATTCGATCACACTTTTCAAGATATTATGTGCCGCGCTAAACGAATGGAAGGTTACAGCGTTTTATGGCTTCCCGGTACAGATCATGCAGGAATAGCGACTCAAAATGTCGTCGAGAAGGATTTAGCGAAAAAAGGTATCTCACGTTACGATCTTGGCCGCGAAGAATTTGTAAAAAAGGTCTGGGAATGGAAAAAAGTTTATGGCTCACGAATAATCGAGCAAATGAAGAGACTCGGCAACTCTTGCGACTGGAGGCGTGAAAGATTTACTCTTGACGAGGGGTTATCGCGCGCTGTTCGTGCTGTTTTCGTGAGGTTGTACAAGAAAGATTTAATTTATCGCGGAAAATATATCGTCAACTGGTGCCCGAGGTGTGCAACTGCAATTTCTGATTTGGAAGTCGAATACAGCGAGGAGCAGGGAAATTTTTATTACGTCAAATACCCGTTAGTAGAGCAGGACTGCGAAGAAAAATTTATCTTGGTCGCAACAACAAGACCCGAAACAATAATCGGCGATGTAGCTATTGCCGTGCATCCTAGAAGCGAGAAATATAAACATTTAATCGGTAAGCATGTAAGAGTCCCCCTGACTGATAGAGAGATTCCCATCATTCAAGATAACATGGTAGATCCTGAATTCGGTACGGGCTGCGTGAAAATTACTCCTGCTCATGATCCTAATGATTTTCTTGTAGGGCTGAACCACAATTTAGAGCAGATTCAAGTAATTGACTCACAAGGCATAATGAACGAGAACGCCGGCAAATATCAAGGCATGACAATTAAAGACGCTCGCACAGAGTCAGTAAAAGATTTAGAATCACTCGGATTATTATTCAAGACCGAGCAAATAACACACTCCGTCGGACATTGCCAACGCTGCGGGACAACTGTAGAGCCTTATTTGTCAGAACAATGGTTTGTCAAGACTAAGCCACTTGCAGAACGAGGAGTCAAAGCCGTCAAAGAAGGAAAAATTCGCTGGGTTCCCGAACAATGGGAGAAAACTTATTTTAACTGGATGGAAAATATCCGCGACTGGTGCATATCGCGCCAATTATGGTGGGGACATAGAATCCCTGCGTGGGAGTGCAAGGACTGCGGACACATAACCGTTGCAGAAATTGACCCTACAGAGTGCGAAAAGTGTCATAGCAAAAATATTGTTCAAGAGAGCGACGTTTTAGACACATGGTTTAGCAGCGCTTTATGGCCGTTTTCTACAATGGGCTGGCCTGACGATAAGCCGGAATTAAAATATTTTTATCCGACTTCATTAATGGTAACAGGCTTTGACATTATATTTTTCTGGGTTGCGCGTATGATAATGATGGGGCTTGAATTTATGGACGACGTACCATTTAGAGATGTCTATATTCATTCACTCATTCGCGACGAACACGGCAAAAAAATGAGCAAGACCAAAGGCAACGTCATAGACCCGTTAGTAATGATTGAGCAGTACGGAGCTGACGCGCTGAGAATGACTCTTGCGGCGTTATCGGTTCAGGGACGGGACATTTTGTTATCGTCGACAAGAATCGAGACATATAGATTTTTCATGAATAAATTATGGAACGCTGCGAGATTTGCATTAATGAATCTTGATGACGAAGTTCACGCTATCGACACGAATAATTTGCACCTTCACGACAAATTTATTTTGACTCGTACACAGGAAATGGCCGAGAGTGTTCGCAAATTAATTGACTCTTACGACATAGGCACAGCAGCAAGGAGTCTTTATGATTTTGTGTGGGGTGATGTGTGCGACTGGTATTTGGAGATGTCAAAACCTGCGTTAAAAGGCGATGAAGGCGAGGACAGGCGCAAAACTACAGCGGGAGTGCTTGAAGAAGTCTTTAAAGTTACATTGCCGTTATTGCATCCGTTTATACCGTTTGTAACAGAAGAACTATGGTCGGCGTTTGGTTATGGCGATAATTATATAATGCGTTCGTCATGGCCGGAGTCGAAACAGGAATATATTTTTGACGGCGTAACAGAAAAAATGAGAGTCTTGCAAGATTCTGTCAGAGCATTACGTAATTTGCGTGCAGAAGCTCACGTACCCCCGCAGCAATGGTTGAATAAGGCTGTAATACGCGTAAAATCAGACTCAGAGAGCGCGAAAATTTTACGTGACTCATTGAATCAAGTGTGCAATTTGTGCAAGATTCGTGATGTAGTGCTTGAGGAGCCTTCAGAAAGTTGGAATTACGGCGCGTCATTGTCATCAGTTACGGGCGAGACAGAAATAAAATTGCCGGTTGGCGATGTTCTTGACGTTGCGAAAGAAATAACGAGGTTGACTCAGGAAATAGAGTCGATTGAGAAAAATATTGCGTCGAGTCAGGCGAGATTGAATAAAGCAGACTTTGTATCGCGCGCACCTGCTGAAGTAGTCGAGAAGGAACGCACAAAAGTTAGTGAGGGACTCGCACAGGTTGAAAGACTTAGGGCGAATCTTGAGAGCTTGAGCAAATAAAAATTTTCTGCCTCCTCGTGAATGAATAAATGCGGGGAGGATTATTTTATCTTGCAATAATTTTTTCTCTATGCTACAAATAATTTAATTAACAATTTCAGATTAACTAACACAAGGAGATATTTATAATGCGATATACTGCAAAATTTTTCAGGGATAATTTACCCGAATGGAAGAGGCGCAAAGATCCTATACTGCTAAAAATTTTTTATCGGCCATTATCGTTTTATACTGCGAGTTTTTGCGCCAATCATGGAATATCAGCAAATTCTGTGTCAGTGTTCTCGACTTTTGTCGGGCTTCTTGCATGTTCAATGTTTTTATTTGGCCGCTGGGAGTGTAATATTATAGGCGCGTTATTAATTTCTTGCTGGCTGCTTCTTGACTGCACTGACGGAAATTTAGCGCGTTGTGTAAAGGCTCAGGCATTTGGTGAATTTGTTGACGCTGAGAGCAGTTACACTCTTGTTGCTTTTCTGGGAGTATGTATCGGGACATCAGTATTTTATACTAAGGGGGGGGGGGTATTAGATTCTTGCAGTAATCCTTATTTTATTTTCGCGGGAGCAATTGCTTCGAGCTGTGATACATTAACGCGTTTGATTTACCAGAAATATCAAAATGTAGCGCGTGAACTCTCTGACAAAAATATTATTCCGGCTCATCACGAAAAACGGACGGATCACGAAAATTCCGGGAGTCTCCGTGTAAGGCTCGAACAAGAACCGGGCATCGGCGGAATTTTGCCGTTATTGATTTTGTTGGCTGCGATATTTAATGCTCTCGACCTGATAATAATTTATATGCTGCTTTATTATGGCGGCGGTGCGGTTGTATTTATAAGTCTTTACACGTTAAGGGCTATGCGTTATAGAAATTTCACTCTGAAATTGTGATTTATTGAGGAGGAATTTACAAATTTGAATAATGAATTAGTCAGCGTAATTGTGCCAGTCTATAAAGTTGAGAATTATTTACGAGACTGCTTAGACAGCATAATCAATCAGACATATACGAATCTCGAAATAATACTTGTCGACGACGGCTCACCGGACAAAAGCGGGGAAATCTGCGAGGAATATGCACGCAAAGACTCGCGGATAACCGTTTATCACACAGAAAATAAAGGCCAGGCACACGCAAGAAATTACGGTCTTGACAGGTGCAGAGGCGATTATATTACGTTCATTGACAGCGACGACATAGCAAAAATTAATTATGTCGAAAAGTTATTTTCGCTCTTGAAAGACTACGACTCTGATATGTCTGCTTGTTCTGTTGTGAAATTCAGTAATTTGCACGAGGGGGGGGGGGGGGCAACAGAATCAAATCGAAACATTTTGTCTACCGCCTCAAGAAATTATACGAGGACTCCTGTATCAGTCCTGCAAAGCTCCACATACTGGGCCCCACTGCAAATTATTCAAGCGAAAGGTTGTTGAGAATGTAAGATTCCCCGTCGGATTAATTTACGAGGATCTTGCTACTACATATCGTTTTATCAGTGAATGTGATCGAGTAGCTTATACAACGGAGAAATTATATTTATACCGTGTTTATTTCGGCAGCACCATGAGACAAAGCTACACACCCAAAATGCTTTCTTGCATTCCTGTATCACAAAAACTGTATAGCGATATCAAAGAAAATTTCCCTGAGCTTGAGAAGGCCGCCGCTTCACGTGCATTCAGTATGAACAGAGTCGGATATTTCCAAATTCCACGAGCGTTAAAACATGAACGTATGCAGGTCTGGCAGGAAATGACAAAGTACCGCAAAACCGTAATATTTGACTCTCACGCAAGAAAACGCGAAAGACTCGCGGCATTATTAAGCTACTCAGGGCCGGAGATTTTTCACCTGTTCGCCGGTCTTTACAGGAGGTGGCAGATGAGAAGCTAAAAATTTTATCGGAGGTACAATGTATAAATATTCTGTTGTTATTCCGCATTACAACAGCGCGGAACTTTTGCGGAGAATGCTGGCAAGTATTCCCGAACGTGAAGATATTCAAGTTATAATAGCAGACGACGGAAGCAATATAGAAAATGTCGAGATACTCAAGACTTTAACGCACAAAAATTTAGATATTCTCTTTCTCGAACACGTCAACTCAGGGCACGCACGCAATAAAGGACTCGAACGCGCAGAAGGAAAATATTTTATCGCAGCTGATGCAGATGACGAATTTGCGCCGAAAGCCTTTGAAATTTTCGACAAATATACAGGCGGTGAAGAAATTGACTGCCTGTTTTTCTGTATGAAGGTTATAAACTCTGACGGCACAGAGAAAAATGTTAAAATTTTAGGCAATGAATCTGTGAAGGCTTACCTGAAAAACGCAAATCATAATACGGAAATTCTTATAAAGTTTAGGAACATGAATCCCGTTAATAAGCTCGTCAAAATGTCATTCATCAGAGAACATAACATAAAATTTGAGGTCAACGGCGTTAATGATGATACATTCTACACATATCAAATCGGCCTGCATGTCAAAAATTTCAAAGTTATTCCCGATGCCCTGTATTATATTACAGAAAATCCAAGCAGCATTACACGTCAAAAAAGGTCTATAGAACGCGAATTTGAATTTTATTTGTGCAGGCAGAAACAAAACGGCTTTTATCGCAAATTAGGACTCAAGCAATTTATCAGGCCTGATATTTTGTACGTGCCTTATATGATATTCAAGCATGGCATAACAGGAGCAATTAAATTTTTCCGTCTTTTATGGCAGCACAGGGACGAACGAGCCAAAGCAAGACGCGCTTATTTGTGCCTATTTGATGAAAATATGCAAGAATCCTTGTAAAATGCCCGTGAATCTCTTGCATAATTCATAAAAGCTGATACAATGCAGAAAAGTTTAATCAGGAGGTGTAAATCATGACTAAAGCAGAACTTATTGACGCTATCACTACAAAACTTAATATGCGCAAAAAAGATGTTGCTCCCGTCGTTGATGAAGTATTCAAGGAAATAGAAGGCGCACTTGCCAAGGGAGACCGCTGCACATTTGTAGGTTTCGGCGTTTTTGAAGTCAAAGAGAGAGCCGCGAGAGAAGGACGCAATCCTCAAGATCCTACAAAAGTTGTTCATATCCCGGCAAAGAAAGTCCCGTTATTCAGACCCGGCAAAGATCTGAAGGACAAAGTTATTGACGCTCCTATCAGCAAATAATTTTTCTGGTATTGATTTATTAACAGGCGGCTTTTGTTACATGAGAGCCGCTTTTTTTGTAGTATAAAATTTTTATCACTCAACGAAGGGAATTTATATAAATGCTCGACTTTAGGCCGTTACAATGGCAGGACAAAGAAATTTATACGCGCTATTATCATGACTCGCCGGTTCATTATGCAGAATACTCATTTTTTTGCTTATGGGCATGGAGGAACGCTTACCCGATTGAAATCGCATTCAGTCCGCAAAATTTAATTTGGTTCAGATCAGGAGGCCCCATCCCCGGATATTTCGGACCGTGCGGAAATTGGCGCGATAAAAATATTGACTGGGACTCGGAGTTATCGCAATTTGACTCAGGAAATATAATCTATGACGTTCCAAGCGATTTAAAAAATTTATTGGACTCACGTGAAAATCTGCGCTTCACTAAAGACCGCGATCAGGACGAATATATTTATTCATGCAAAGATTTAATCTCGCTCAAGGGTAAAGCCTTTGCACATAAACGCAACAGAGTCAGAACTTTTCTTGACGGCTACGAATGGGATTATTACGCGATGAAGCCCGAAGATTTTGACTCAGTCATGGAATTTCAAGAACGCTGGAGGATTCACAGAGACTCGACTCTCAACCAGGACGAAGCAGCCTCACTCTTAGATGAAGACTTAGCAAT
Organism: Synergistaceae bacterium; assembly: GCA_017443945.1. Lineage (NCBI taxonomy): Bacteria > Thermotogati > Synergistota > Synergistia > Synergistales > Synergistaceae > Synergistaceae bacterium. The sequence goes on along the minus strand of JAFSXS010000015.1, from coordinate 13,794 downwards.
AAAGGAAGCATTAAATCACTGGGAAGAATTTAATTTCACCGGCGGTCTGATAAAAGTTGACGATAAAATAATCGCTTACACTATCGCGCAGGAATTAGACCCGCAAAATTTAGATGTCTGCTTTGAGAAGGCCTTTGCTGAATATGCCGGAAGTTATCAAGCAATAAATTTTTTGTTCCTCAAGAATTTAGCGAAAACCTACGAATTTATTAACAGAGAGGAAGACATGGGCGAACCTGGACTCAGAGAGGCGAAATTGTCATATAATCCCGTCATGATGTTAGAAAAATATCAGCTGGAAATTTTATAACGAAAGCAGGCGAGAATCTCACAATGATTTATCTAGTAATAGGCTTGTTCGTGGCTCTTGCTGTAGGAGCGTTTTTACGTCAGCAGTCAAAAACTTCAACTAATGACTCGCAGAATGAAAGCGAAGAACTTGCCCCCGTTGTAGTGGAAGACCCCGAGTCGCTTGATTTGCCCGACGAGAATCAAGACACTGATGAAGGCGGATTTGTTTTGTCTGCACGTCCTGTAACTGACGCTGACACAGTTGCAGGTGCTACATATTCAGCACACGCGCCCGCAGGAGAAGAGTCACCCTATGGACTATCGAGCGAACCTAAGAAAAAAGCGCAGGCACAATCGAATTTATTACGCTGGTGCGGCCGGGCAGGATCTATACAAATTGATAATATGGTCGTTCCCGGTCCTGTTGCTTATTGGTCAAATGGAGAATGCGCAACCCCTGAGCCATCGTGCATTGATGTAACTTTGCCGATAGAATTTCCCAAGCCCGGCGAAAATTTACCCGCAGAAGGTGCAGAGTCTTACGCTTCAATGACTGCATTACAACGCGGAATTTATTTAACGTGGCTGTCAGGTGCAAGAATCCAACCGCCTTTACACATTTGCTACCCAACGATATGGCTTTACGGCATTGAACGACGCACAATAGTTGATAAATTAGACTTGGGCATATGCATAAATGAAGTGTTTAGATTGCTGCCTCTAATGCGCTGGCAGGTCTTAGCGGACAATATAATAACTTTCATGACGTGGCTTGCTATAAAAATTTGGCTGCCCGACGAAGATTTATTGAATTTCTGCAAACGTTTATTAGTTGTTCCTGAGGGCTTGCTTGATATTTTGCTGAACTCTTACGCTAATTCAATGCTGCCTCTTCCAAGTGCTGTAGCGTTTACTGTTGCGAGGACATCACAGCATTTGCACCGTGAAAATACACCTTGGCTGCCTCATTCTGATGAAGCGCTGCAGAAATTTACGCCGATCTATAAAGAATTATGCAAGGGCGGTTTAGTGCTCTCGAAGCCTCAAGACGTTTATAAAGTTTCTTACACGCCGAATAACCCGTCTATAAAGCTCGGCAAGAAAGATAGCGAAACTGTAGAAGTTCCCGACTTCTTTAAGGATTTAACGATATTCAAGCCGTTATTAGACTCGTGGGAAGTTTTCCTGACTGCAAATAAACCCGCCGAAATTGTACCTGATTTAGCGAATCTTGAGGACCGCCCCGACTTTGAAGCGTTCATAAAGACTCTAAGGCCGGAAGGAAGCGAACTTCCATTAATTGCGACTCTTGGCGATCTCGGAAAATTATTCAAGTTCAACACCTCGCCCGACGTAAAATTAACCGGCAAAGAACGCAAAGCAATAGTTGACACCGCACAAGTTGAAGGCTGGCAGATTGTCCCCGATTTAGGAATTTCCGGACGAGATTATCACTGGGACGACAAAATTTTATTTCTTGAGCTTAAACCGGGCACGCAGTTATCGCAAAGTTATAGAGTAGCTTCTTTCATGCTTGAATTTATTTGCGCGTCCGTTGCAGTCGATGAAGATAGAATATTTGAGCCGTTAAGACAGCGAATGAACGATTTTTTTGCGTTGACAGAGGACGATAATATCAGGTTAGAGGCACAAAAGCCGCTTGACTCGCCGACTCAATACGGGCCCGATTATTACGGCGAATTTATGTGCGCTTGGCTGTCTGACTCTGAACGTAAGAGCGTGAAAAATTTATTGCTTGATGCTGTAAGTTTTCTGCCTGATTTCAAGGATAATCCCGAAGTTAATTCGATCGTGTGTGAAGTCTTGAGACTGCGCGAAGATGAAGAAATCCCCCCAGACGAATTAAAGAAATCAACAAAGGAAAGAGGCCGCGACGTTTTGAAGCTCATGACTCTTTTGTTCAAGAATAATTAATTTGCAGGAAAAAATAAGCTCCTCCGACAATTTTATTTATCGAAGGAGTATTTATTTGCTATGGGTGATAGAAGAATCGAACTTCTGACCTCTTCCGTGTCAAGGAAGCGTTCTACCTCTGAACTAACCACCCGGCCAGATTGGCAAAACGCCTTGTATAATACCAAATTTTACAGTTTTGTCAAATCACGATAAATTTTCCAGTAAACTTTTGCACATTCGCGCTACCCCTTAAATTCGGGTGGGTGGGTGGGCAGAACGAACGTATTCGCGCGATAAATTAACTGCATAGGATCGGAATTATGTGAGCTGTCAAATCACGATAAATTTCAAGCCATTTTTCGCACGTCAAATCTTCAGCTCTCAAACTCGCAGAATCTTTCAGAATCTCCCGCCAATCTTCAATATTCATGAATCCCCGCAAATTATTTAATAGAGTCTTCCGTCTGTGCGCAAATCCTTTGTGTAATAAATCGCTGAATAAATTATCTCTTGCAAGCTCAAAATTTTTATTTATCACGATCTCAACGAGTGCCGAGTCAACTTTCGGAACAGGTTTAAAGCAATTTCGCGAGACCCTGTGCACAATTTCTGCGCGCCCCATTGACTCAATAATTACGCCCAAAGGATAACGCGCTTTAGTGTCGGGCTTGGCCGTGATTCGTTCGGCTGACTCTTTCTGTAACATGAGCAAGTAATATTTTATTTCCGGATATTTTATTAATTCGCGTATTAAAGGCGTTGTAATATTGTACGGGATATTTGCGACGACTTTATTAGGAAACGGCCTCAATGAGTCATAATCAAATTTTACTGCGTCGCCCCAGTGAAGATTTAAAGCGGGATTATTTACCGCAATTTCTTCAAGTGAAGGCTTTAATCTCTCGTCAATTTCTATAGTGTGAAGGCATTTAACTTTTTTTGCGAGAATCTCACGAGTCAAGACTCCTTCTCCTGCGCCTATTTCGAGAATACAGTCTGACTCGCTTAAACCTGCACGCGTTATGATGAAAGCTAAAATATTTTTGTCGATTAAGAAATTCTGCCCGAAACGTTTTAGAGTCTTTATCATAATTTAACGCGCTAAAACTGTTTTATTTCCGCCAGATTTTATTGCTTGAGTCATTGCGTCATAAGCAGCCCCGATAAATTCATGGACGCCCGGATAAATCCCTGAATTTAAGTCAGCGACCCCCGCACTTAATTTGACTCTGTCGAATCTATTGCGAATCTCATCAGCGATAGTAACGGCAGACGCTCCCGAACAATCAGACAAAATCATAAACTCGTGAGTGCTCCAGCGTCCTAGAGTGCTTTTACTGCGGCGGGACAAAATTTTTTGCATTCCATTAACGAAATCGCGCATGATTCTATTTCCCGACATGTAACCGTCAGACTCGTTTATCTGCTTCAAGTTATCGATATTAAGAATTATGAGACTCAGATAGCCTGACTCTTTTATTGTGCTTGATAACTCGCGCAAAATTGCATGTTCGAGCCCGCGTTTATTGAGCAGATTCGTATGATTCTCGAACGTCAAAATTTTTCGCAGCTGTTCTCTTGTTTTCCTGAAATTAGTAACGTCCTCAAATGTCAGCATAACAGCGTCTGATCCGTTCCAGTCGATAGGGCTTGCATGAATATTAATAATTCTGTCTTCAGGCTCTTTGCTGGGGATTGCGTTAAATTCCTTGTCGAGATAATCTGAGTCGCTGAACGAGAAAAAATTTTGTTCTCCTTTTATCGCGAACATTCTGCATTCAAGCTGTCCTGCGCGATTATTAATTATTTCCGCGAGCTGTGAGCCGATTTCTTCATCATCGACGAGATTAATAATATTTTCTCCTGCAAAATTGATTTCAGCGGACGAGGCCAAGAATTTATTTACAGCGAGAAAGACTCCATCCATGTCAACGACTCCTGCTCTAAACGGTACAGAGTTTAATATATCCGGGTTGCTTTGAATAATTGCGGGCCGATCTTGATTATTTACGCTGGGAGTAATGCGCATGACTACACCGACAATTCCGTCCGGTTCAACTTTAAGGGGAGAAGCTGTAATTTCCCAAATTTTATTTTCCTCGCTTACTTCTATAGCGTCAGTGTTTCCCAGACATGCAGCCATTAATAAATCGTGCAAAGCTCTATCTAAATCCGTAATCATAGGCGGATAATTGCTCCCGGTCTCGCACTTATGTCCGAACAACCGCAAAGCAGCAGACTTATAACCGTTTGTCGCGTGAATTAATCTCCCCTTAATATTTACGACGCAGCATAAAAGGCCGGGGCAGCTGTCAAGAACTCCGCTCCATATAGTCATGATTTAAGACGCATAACCGTTCGGGTGAGATTTGTGCCACTTCCAAGCGGTTGCAATAATATCTTCCATTTTTGTAATTTCGGGCTGCCAGTGTAAAATCTCGTGAGCTTTTGTGCTGTCAGCGATTAATCTTGCAGGGTCGCCCGGTCTTCTTGCGCCGATTTCAACGGGAATATCGAGTCCGGTTGCTTTTCTTGCGGCATTAATCATTTCCATAACTGAGTAACCGTCTCCGCTGCCGAGATTGAAAATAGTGCTTTCTCCGCCGTTACGCAAATATTCGAGTGCTAAAATATGAGCCTTCGCTAAATCTTCAACATGAATATAATCGCGTATACAAGTGCCGTCTTTAGTCGGGTAATCGTCGCCGTAAACAGTAACGTGATCGCGTTTTCCTAATGGTACCTGCAAAATTAGCGGAATTAAGTGAGTCTCGTTCCTGTGATCTTCGCCGATTGTCCCGTCGTGCCAAGCTCCTGCAACGTTGAAATAACGTAATGAGACGTATTTTATTCCGTGTTGAAGGCTTACCCAGTGCATCATTTTTTCCATTATGCGTTTGCTTTCGCCATAAGGGTTTGTCGGGTTGGTCTCGTCGGTTTCTAAGATGGGGACTCGTTTGGGTTCTCCGTAGGTTGCAGCACTTGACGAGAAAATTATTTTATCGATATTATTGCGCTGCATTGCCTCTAATAAGCTAATCATACCGCCGACGTTGTTGTTAAAATATTTTAATGGTGCTTTGACGCTTTCTCCCACTAAGGAATATGCGCAGAAATGAATAACGGAATCGATTTTGTTCTCGCTGAAAATTTTGTCAAGCAATTCACCGTTACGAATATCACCCTGATAAAATTTTGTGCCTTCAGGAATTGACTCTTTATGGCCGAGTTCTAAGCTGTCTATTATTATTACATCCTCGCCGTGAGCCTGAAAAGCTCTGACGTTGTGTGAGCCTACATAGCCGGCTCCTCCGCAAATTAATACTGACATAAAAATTTACCTCCTAAATATTTAATATAATGCAAACAATAACAGCCAAAATCGCAAATTAACACTGGCATAAAATCTTAAAAACTATTATTTGACCCGCCTACACGTGGAATCGGACTAAACATAACATCGCCGACTTCAATTGACATATCAGCGCTTGATTTTCCGCCAACGTGCATTTTTCCGGGCTTTGCAACTGGTGCGGGCTTGACTGATTCATAAATGCTGACTGCTGAACCTGCCGGGGCGTGGAGTGTCGGAGCGTCTTTAGCTTCGTACTTGTTTAATATTGCGTTAATGGCCTGCTTTGTAAATGCCGGGTTTGCCTGCCACCATGAGTCTTGGCCGTGAGTCGTCAAAAAAATTATTCCTGAGTCAGTGCCTGAACCCTTCGAGGCTTTGAGAGTCAAAAATTTTATTTTCTTTCCGGAAATATCAGCAGCCTTCAGCCACGCAAAATCTCCGCCCATCCATGAATAACCTTCAGGCGAGTCAGTGATTCCCAGTGCGGGAGCATTTGAGCGCAAAAAGTGTCTTGCATTCGAGAACTTGCCGACGGGAACTCCTACCCAGATAGAATTATTTACGCGTTCGACTCTGGCATTTTCCGGAGTACTCATGAAATAACGGCGCAAAATATTTATTTCGGGGTTAGAGTTATTATTAAGACTCACCGCAGCAGACAGCGCATATAAACCGCCTACAACAGAATGAATATCTTTATCTTGATTGACTGCTTCACCGGAGTAAGCAACCGGCGAAAAAATTAATATTACGAGAACTACTGCAAAAAATTTCAGCTTCATTTATGTGCAAATCCCTCTTTCATGAATATATTATCATTATAAATCACTTATTGCTAAGTAACGTCATCCCCTGAGCGTCCAAAATGTGAAATATATTATTGCCCGGCAAAAAATTATTCGGGTGAGTCCCTGCTGCCATTATCAGAAAAACTCTTTCACTGCCTGACCATAAAGAATTTAATCTCTCTGAATTTGTCGTAAACTGCCAATCGTCGACACCTGCCGTTAATGGAGCTTCTATTAATTCAGAATTTCTGAACGTGTAGAAATATATAGACTGGTAATTTACGCCGTATTGAATGATTCTGTCAGTGCCCTGCGCTAAATCCCGCAGCTTTAAGCCTATTTCATCAATTGAATAAATTTCGCTCGTGAGATTAAATACGCCCGACAATGGCATTAAACACAGCAACGCCGCCGCCGAGACATTGCGAACCCATTTTTTAATTTGACGAGTCCTCGTGTAATACCAGCAGGCAAGCAAAAATAATCCCGTCAGAATCAGCCACGGAATCAATGACATTAAAGACGCTCCCATAACTGGAAATTTTACGGTAAAGAACGGCAGAATTATAAACAACGCCGGAACAAGTATTAAAGTATTTATCATGACAGCTTCACGGAGAGAAAATAATTTTTCCTGCTCAAGCCACGAGTCAAGCCTTCTAGCAACAATAGCACTTAACGCCGGAACACACGACGCAAGCGACATAACATCGCCCTCAAGCACTGCACCCAGAAAAAAAACTCCCGCCCAGACCAGCATAAAAATTTCGGTGCTCCTCTCTGCAGGATATTCACTCGGCAAAATTTCTCGTACCGCACGAATAATAAAACCGTGAAATGGTGCAAATGCGATAAATGCAAAAATTACCGCTCCCACAATGCCCCCGAACGAATAAATTTGATTCTGAAATGTCATGAAATATAATAAATTAGGATTCAACGCTATTATCATGACGAGATAGAATCCCGAAATTATTACGCCCGTTATCGTTCCAGCAGGCCAAGTAAAATAATCCTTCAGCAAATCCCAGTCATCACACAAAACACTATATGAAATTACAGCAAGCCACGTGAAAATTATTCCTTCAGGCCCATGAGCAATAAAAGCAAATGACGATACAGCATGTGAGAGAATCAGCCAATTTTTATTTCTTTGCGATAAAATTATTCCCGTCATCGCAAATCCCGTCAAACATGAATAAATCGCATTCGACGAAGCAATTTGTGCAGAGACAAAACAAACGCTCATACTCGCAGAAATTACAGCAGCAAGCCAGCCTTTACGCTCTGAGTCTTCATCGTTTTGACGCGCAGACAAGACAGAAGCCGCAACAATCCCCAAGCCCGCAAGAGTCGACCAAAATCTAACAGCAAACTCACTCCACCCGAAAATTTTTAACGCTAAAGCCTCAAGCCACCAAGTACCGAGAGAACGCCCAGCAGTGAGAATCTCGCCCATTTTCGGCAAAAAATAACTTCCTCCCGCACTCATATGCAAAGCTACAGACGCATTAACGCCCTCGACCGGGTCAATTAATCCGTGACTCCCTGCTCCCCTGAAATATAAATAAAATAGTAATGCCCCGAAGAGCAAAATTTTTCTATTTCTGGCCAAGATATTATTTAAACATCGGCAGAAGTGATTTAAATTGCGGTGTGCCGGCCCTCTCAAGCATATGATAAATTACTGTCTCGACGGGAACAACAAGACAGCCCATTGATCTCGCTGCGTCAAGTGCAAGAAGGTGATTTTTTTCGCTCCGACTTCCGCACGAATCAGCAGCTATTACAACGTTCAAATTATATTTGCTGATTAAATCTATCGCCGTTGCAAGCACGCAAATATGAGTCTCAACCCCGAATAAAACCGCCGTGTCTCTTGTGCCTGCGTTGAAGTTCATATTTAGAAATTCATCGCCAAACGTTTGAGCCTCACAGCAGGAAAATTCAGTTTTGCTGATTATGGGAGTTGACTCAGGGAGCAAATTTTTTAACTCGCCCAAAGTTGAGCCTATACCCTTTGGATATTGTTCTGTTGCGATAACCGGCACTGAAAGCTCATTTGCAGCCGTAAGCAGCTTGATTGAATTAGTTATTATCTCGTCTTTATTGTAAATAGCGGGCATTAATTTTTCCTGAATATCTATCATTAACAGGAACGATGAGCGCGCTTTAATTGATTTCTGCACAAAAATTGACCTCCTAAATAATAATTTGCAGCTTAGTGAAAATTTAAAGTTTATTATATACTATCAAACAAAACATAATCAGGGGGATTTATCATAATGTCAGAGAAAAAAATTTTAGCGTTCTTCATTGAAGGCTGCCCGTACTGTAAACAAGCCCGCGAGGCCGTGAAAGAATTATCAGCAGATTATAACGTCAATATTGAATGGGTTGACGAGAACAAGCATCCGGAAATTTCAGCAAAATATGATTATTACTTCGTGCCTTCTATGTTCGTTGACGGCAAAAAAATTTATGAGTCTCATAGAGGCGAGTCAAAACAAGAGTGCTTTGCGAACGTGAAAAAAGTTTTTGAGGCAGCAAATTAATATGAACATTAACGAGAAAATAAAGCGGTCTGACAGATTCTATAAAATTTGTCTATCTTATATGATATTGTGGTTCCTTATTTGCGTAGGATTCATAATTTACTCAATTGAATCACGCAATGATTTCCGCAGACTTGATCGTGAAGGCTATTTATATTACATGAATTACACCGGCGATTATTACAAACCTGAAATTATTAATGCGTTAATCTCAAGCGACGAAAATATTAATCACGGCTGTTCGGCGTTTTTCACTCGTAATCTGCAAGGCGACCCAATTTCAGCACATAATTACGACTATCCGCACAGAATCTCGAAAGATGACCAAACTTTAACGGGACTCAATATCATTCTTCACTGCAAACCTTCAGGAAAATACGAGTCAATCGCAGTAGCCGACGCAATCTGGTGCGACCCTGACAATAAATTTTTACGCGCAAAGGGGCCGAGCAAATCAGGTTTTGACATGAAAATTTTAGACACTCTTCCATATGAATGCATGGACGGCATTAACGAAAAAGGTTTATTTGCTGCAATAATGAGAGTTGACATCAAATCAGGAGACCACCCCGCAAAAATTCCCGCCGGATCAAGTATTTTACTGCGTTACATTCTCGACGACTGCGCAAACGTGTACGAGGCCATTAATAAAGCGTTCTCAAATAAAATTCTTTCTCCCGAAGACTGGCAGAACGAGCATTTATTCGTGAGTGACTCAATCGGCAATCACGCAGTAATCGAGAGCAGAAATAATATAATTTCCGTGATAAGTTCAGACATTGCAACAAATTTTTATCTAGCTTATGACGACATTGAAGACTCTTATTACAAAAACGGGAATCTCCGCGAGAAAGCAAAATTATTCACCGACAAAACCGGAAAATCTATTTACAAATTCGGCTATGGACACGGCTATAATAGATTTATCACGATTGCAAGCCAGCTCGAAAGATTCAGAGATAATCAAACGGGGGTAACTCAAATGTCAGAGTCGGCAGCTCTCGTTATCCTTCAAAGCGTCGCACAGAATCCCATGACAAAGCCTACAGGAATATCAATGACTCAATACAGCGCAATTTATAATAACAGGCAAAAGACTCTTACTGTGTGGCCGTTCCAAAATTACGAGAAAGCATATAAATTTGACGTTACCGGCAAAAAGTCAAAATAAGTAAAATTTCTGATTTAGTTATTAAATGTCAGTATTATAATTTTCGCGTCGTTGAGAGATAAGAGACTCACAGCGGCAGAAAAATTTGATAATTGATAACAAAGGAGATAATTACAATGTTAAGAGAAAGATTTTATCCTGCTATGAGAATGATGGATCCTGAAAATATGTTTGATTCGTTCATGAAACCGTTTTTTGCGGGAGAAGATTTTAATATGTCAGGTTTTGGCGCAAAAGTTGATTTATACCGCAGGGACGGAAAAATTTTCGCAGAGGCTGAATTACCCGGCATTAACCCCGATGATGTAGAATTACACGTTTATTCGGACAGATTGACTCTTTCAGCGGAGAAAAAGTCAGAGTCAAAAGAGGGCGGAGACGATAAAAGCTATTTCAGGAGCGAAAGAAGCTGGGGAAAAATTGAGCGCGTTATCTCATTCCCTGTAGAAGCTGACCCCGAAAGCGCAAAGGCATCATTCAAAAATGGTGTTCTCACTATTGAAGTAAACGAGAAGAGTCAAGACAAAGCTCACAAAAAAGTAAGCATTACCAGTGAAGCATAAAGAAAAAATTTCACAAAAAAGGGCGACAGATTCAAATATCCTCCATCGCCCTAAAATTTTTATTTATCGCAATAATTTATTTCTTCCTAAGTGCGATTAACCCTGCAAGACCAAGCGCAATAATACCAAACATTCCGGAATTACAGCCGCCTGAACCGTTAGGACTTCCACTGTTCTCCTAATCAAATAATACCGCCGTCGCAACATCAACATAACCGCCTAAATCACTATCATTAAATGTAGCGATAATATTTTGATTCGTTAGATTCGGCTGAGTCGTCTCGTCCCAATCAAATACTGTCATCTTGAATCTTCCGCCGATAGGGCCTGCACCGACAAATAATAAATCGTGTTCGAGATCCTCTAAAATTCCATTTTCGCACTGTACAAGCTCTCTGACCATAAAGAAATCATTGCTTGCACCTACGAAAGCATTTGCAGGAGCGCGGAAGACTCCAAGATCGCACACAACTTGCGGATATGTTGTCCAGCCCGTGCAATGATAAAGTTTCATGTCTACACTTACCATGCCAACGTCTACACTAACGGTAATTTGACCATCTTTTGAGACAATTTCGGGAGAATCTGCGCGGAAATTTGTATTGACGAAATAAAATCCTACATTGTTATCTAACGGGGGATTCTCGACCTCAAGCTCCATATCTGACGACATAATTGTTTTAACGCCTTCTGTGTTGTTCCAGTGGCAAAGCGCGTCAGAGTCTTCTGATGCTAATGTTAATTCCATCATGAAATAAATTCCGTTGCTGCCGTCATTAAATGGCTTCTCAAGCTCTGCACCTATCATAGTGCCGTCATCAATTCGTGTATCAACATTATTAACGCCGTCCCAGATGTAGCTCTCTATTTTGAAATCGCTGTTAAGATTTGTAGCCGCCGCATAAACGAATGTAACAATTTTTCCTGCGTGCTGTCCTTCAGCGATAACAAGATCTGCTGTTGTCTGTGCGTTCTTAACTGATGTCTGCGTTAATTTTTTCGTGTTGTTCCAGTGATAAACTGTACAATCTTTGCTGGTGTTGCTGCCCGGTACTGCGTTTATGTCGCCGGAATAAGCACCGAAATAAAATCCGCCTCTATTATCAGGAATCGGAGACTCGTTGTCGATGTTCCATGCGTTAATGTCTTTGCTTGTTACTATAACAACTATAACACTATATGAAGGCGGGTTAGCTGCTTCATCAATCCTGATAATTTGCGCTGAATCTCTTGAGACAGTGTCATAAACGTAAATATCGCTTTTTTCGGGAGTATAAGTCCGTCCGCGTTTATTGCTGAACGCTGCGAACACCATACATATACAAAATTTGCGTTATTAGTCAGTCCAACGAGGCTGTAAACATTATAACCGGTTTCAAGTCTAGCGGTAACAGTTCCGCCCCAGTTAAGCATGTCATAACGAGTCAAAATATTATTATCTTGAATCGCGTAAATATAACCTTGTGCATCAGGAGCAAGAGTCAAATCACATGACGCTATCGGGTTAAGATTCACGTTTATTGTAAAATCTCTCACAAGTTTATTATCTATTCCGCTTGTTGCATTATAGACATCATAATAAGTGATATTCTCAATGGGCTTACGAACTTTTGAGTCGTAAATATACCTTTGATTATTGCGCGTAAATTCTCCGAGCGCGTGCTGTCTGTTATCGCCGGAAAGTATGACAGTCGGCACAGGTTCGCCGGTTATCTCGTCAAAATCGATTCGTCCTAATCCGTAAGTGGGCGCAGGATTCGCATTAGTAAGCAAAATATCACCCGACGAGAAAGTATAAAGCATTGACGACGCGCAGGCAGGCAACGCACCTACAAGCAAAAACAGTAAGGCAAATAATAACCGCTTCCTCATCATGAATAAAATTTCCCTATTAAAATTTTGTAATTAGACTCATGTGTATCAAGAGCAAATTTTTAAAATATTATGTCATAAAGCGTATAATTTGTCATTCATCATAGCCCGAACGAGTCAATTTCATATTTGCAAGCCCGCTGATAAATAATGCACTCGACATAATAACAGCACTCCCCCCCGGAGCTGCACCTCGTGAACGTAAATTTTTGTCCATCCTGAAAATTGCGTCAACGCCCTCTGATGTTAGAATCCCGCCGGACTTGATGACTTCTTTTGCTTCTCTCTGAACGTTTATAAGTCCTGTTATGCCCTCGTTGATAGTTAAACAAGTGTCTTGATTCTCTGTCATAATTTCTATAAGTGCATGAGTAACTCTCTCGCGAAAATCTAATTGTCCCTGAGTCGCCTCGAGTCTTCGCAAGATTTCTAACGCTTTAAGAGTCATGTTATAACCGTGTTCAACTTCACCCCGGCAGCCTTCAAGACCATACGCAATATAAGCCCGTTCACCCTGAGAAAAAATTTTTGTGCCGCGTTTTTCTTCGAGAGTCCATAGTTCGCGAGCAATTAAGCCGTTTGCAAATGATGAGGCAGTGAGAGTCAATGCTCCCGGAGTCAAAATTCTTTTCTGCTTGATTAACCTTCCAGCTGCAGCCGTCAAGAGTCCTAAGCACAAAACATGACCCTTCATAGATAATTTACCGCGAGTCGCACGTAATGAGTCATTTATTCCTATATGTATAGAAGATTTCAGAATCGTAAAAGAGTCTTGAGGATTCATTGATTCAGTATCTGCACCGGACGAAGCAAAATTTACGAACGCTTGAAATAATGACATAGCACCGTCAATTAAAGTTGGGTAATCTGTCCCATCAAGCGCGCTGTTGTCAAGTGGCGTAATTAATCCCGGCTTAGGGTAGACTGACGCAAATTTTATGATTGACTTTACTGCGAGTCTTGCTGTGTTGAAGACAAATAATTCATTCAAGTTTTATGACCTTCCTGCAAAATTTATGTGAATAATTTTACACGTTTTTATTATATACAAGCAAAGTCAAAAGCGAAAAACTTTTTTACAATCGGGGCCGTCCCTTTGACTGCATAAGAAATAATTTATTGTCATTTATGATGGTTAATGCAATAGATTCTGAGTCCGAGTTTGAATCACTAGTCCCACCCGTTAATGCTTTGCAGCGCGAATAATAAAAAAGTTTATTTCTCATAATAGCGATTATCACATGTTAAGATATTGGCTCATTACAATTGGTTGATCCCACCC
>JAFSXS010000014.1 GCA_017443945.1 Synergistaceae bacterium | reverse complement strand
GCACAGCACAGCACAGCACAGCACAGTAACAATCATTGTCTGAATTTTTCGGAAAATAAAATTTTACTTGTCTCATTATACGGCAATAATTACGGGAATATTCTTCAGCGTTATTCATTAGCAAGAACGATAGAATCATTAGGCTTTGAAGTTGATAATTTATGCCCATATGAATCACGGCCCCCCAGAAATTATTTATTAGAAGCTGCAACATCATTTAAGAAGTCAGTAAAGACTCTAATCAAGAGAATGCTCGCACTTGCCGGAATCAGAAAATATCTTGATAAGCAGCTCACACGCGAAAGTAAATCTTCAGCCTTCACTAAAAAATTAAATGCGTTTTGCGATAAATATATAAAGCGTAAAATTTTTGTCTCATATGATGAAATGCAAAATATCAATAAATCGCAATGGGATAAATATAAATTTGCAGTAACCGGCAGTGATCAAGTCTGGAGAATTTGGCTGCACACAATAGAGCAAGCAGAATGTTACTATCTTGAATTTATGTCGCGCGAAAAAAGAGTCTGTTACGCACCCAGTTTCGGATTTACTCAATTTTATGAGCCTGATATAAATCTTCACAAAAAAGGGCTTGAAGGTTTTGACAAGTTATCTTGCCGTGAACAAGAGGGCGTTAATTTAATCAAGCAGCTAATCAATAAAGACGCAAAACTTGTGTTAGACCCGACACTTTTATTAAATGCTTCACAGTGGCGCGAAATTGAATGCAAACCAGATATAAATTTGCCGGATCGTTATGTTCTTACATATTTTCTCGGCAGGAGAACGCAAGAGTACGAACGCGCAATAAAGCAAGCCGCCGGAGATTTGCCGGTTATTGACATATATAACGGAGCAGAAGCATTTTTGCAAAATTATGTGGCAGGTATTGAAGAATTCTTGTATTTATTCGATCACGCTGATTTTGTACTCACTAATTCATTTCACGGCACTGTATTTGCTATTAACTTCGGGAAAAAATTTTATTCCTTTACGCGCGAATATGAGAGTTTCAGCCGGATTCAAAGCATATTAGACAGCTTAAATCTCGCTAATCACGCGTATAAATCCGAATCAAATTCCAGACCCGACGAAATTAATTATCATGAAGTAAACGAGAAATTAAATATTCTTCGTGAAAGCTCTATTAAATATTTGCGGGAATGTTTGAACGTGTGAGCTAAAAAAATTCCCTCGGCCTATCAACCGGGGGAAAAAATTTATTTGCAAGGACTGTAGCCGCAGCTGAAGCAGTATTCACAGCCTGATATTCTCTCTAACGGTGCCCCGCAGTCGGGACAAATCATTGATTTATCGCTTAATCGCGCGTTAGTAATTTCTCTATCTATTAATTTTTCGAGCAGCAATGCTATAGCGTCAGGTATAGAACGCACAGCATAATTGTCATCAAATTCAAGCATCCAAAATTCTTTGCCTGATAAACCTTTCAACGTGTCAATAAAATCTTCAAGACTGCAGCCCGAACGCAGCCCAATAGAAATTACACGCGATAATGCCTCTGTCATAGCCTTTAACTCTGAGCCGCTCTTGCCGACATTCACAAAAATTTCAAATGGGTCTTTGCCGTCGAAATTCATTGTTACGTAAATGCTGCCCCACGGCGTTTTGTCCTTTATTGTTTTGCCGTAGACAACGAGTCCGGGACGTTCTTTAACTTTCTTGTATTTAGGCTCTGGGGCGGGTGATTTCTCTTCTTTCTTGACCTCTATGGGCTGATAAGATCTCGAACCGTCGCGATAAATAGTTATTCCCTTGCAGCCTAATTTGTAGCACTCTCTGTAAACTTGTTTCACGTCTTCGATTGTTGCGGAATTCGGAAGATTTACAGTTTTGCTTATGCCGCTGTCGACAACCTGCGCAAAGATTCCCGTTACTGTAACATGCTGCTGAGTCGTTATGTCATATGCTGTAACGTAGGCAGGATTCGCGAGTCTTCCGCCTGTAGCTCTATATTCGCTGCGTTGTTCGGGAGTTAATAATTTGTGCCAGAAGTCTACATCTTCAAAGCCTGTGCCGTCGGTCTTCATTATTCTGCGATTCCATGACCACGCAAAATTAGGTTCTATTCCTGAGCTCGTGTCAAGCAGCATAGAAATTGATCCTGTCGGAGCTATTGAGAGTCTCCTGCTGTTGCGCAGATTTCCGGCAAATAAATTTTTCAGCACAAATTTTGTATCATCATTAAATTCAAAGCCGGCCAGAGTATTTATTAACGTCGCAGGAATCTTTTTATCTGCACGCATAACATGTAACATTGAGTCAAAATCTTCGTGCGACTCAGGAACGCTGAATCCCTCAAATAATTTGCTAACTAAATCATGTTCAGGGAAGGGGAATTTTTTAGCGTCATCAACAATTTTAATAGTCGCCAGCAGTGCCGAACGCGCAAGAACGCCGGAAAGTTTTTCACAGAAAATATTAAACTCGTCAGAACCGTAAATTATATTCTGCATGATAGAAGCGTCCGCAAGTCCCATTATGCCAAGTCCTACAGGGCGTATTGATTTCGTCCTCTCGCCGATTTTCTCTAATGGATAAGAGCAAGCGTCAATAACGAGATCAAGATAATAAATCGACCTGAACACTTGCGCAGAAAAACGCGAGTAATCAAATTCTTTGTTGTCATTTACAAATTTTTCGACGTTGATTGATCCTAAATTACAGCTCGTGAAATTCGGTAAAGGCTGTTCACCGCATGGGTTAGTAGCTTCGATTTCCCATTCTGCACCGCCGAGCTTCAATAAATTATCCTGTCTTGCACGGTCAATAAAGAATATTCCCGGATCGCCCCGTTTCCATGCTGACTCGCAAATGTGATCAAGCAAATCACGCGCTTTAATAGTTTTTACTGTTGAACCGTCGACTCTTGAATGCAGGTCAAAATTTTCGTCCTTGTCAGCAGCCTTCATTAATTTATCAGAAACAGCAACAGAAATATTGAAGTATGACAATTTGCCGTCTTCGGTCTTGCAGTCGATAAAATCATAAATATCGGGGTGATCGTCAAACAGCATACCCATTAAAGCAGCGCGCCTTTTTCCGCCCTGAACGACAACCGCGCCCATAGTGTTCCATGTTTCCATGAATGAGACCGGCCCCGACGCTTTACCGCCTGTACCTCCTGCAATTTCTGAACTGTGTTCGCGCAAATGTCCGAAATTACCGCCGACTCCTCCGCCGAACTTGCTTATAATGCTGGCATTCTTGACGGATTCAAATATTCCTTCGATACTGTCGGGAACACTTATAACGAAGCACGCAAATAACTGCTGATTCTTTGTTCGGGATTCATAAATTTTGCGATAGTCTTCGTAAGTCATCAGGTCAGGCGATTTATAAATTATCTCGGCCATTTCCGGAATAATAGTAAGTCCCGCTGCTGCACTGAACAAACACGGCGAATTAAACAAGAACCGGCGGTTTAATATGTCGCTGGCTATATTTTTCTCAAGAGTGATTAACCATTCGACAGAGTCAGAGTAATTTACTTCAGCACTTGCTACTGTGCGAGCTACTCTGCGTGCGAACTCCTCAAAATTTTTTTCCTGCCTGACCGCGTTAATTTCAGGGTCGAATCTATGCACAAAATATCGCTGTTCCAGAAGCCAGACAGCATTATCCGAGAGTCTTGACTGCCCGGAATTTTCTAGAGAGTGCGTGTCAATATTTGCGTCAAAAAATTCTCGTATTGGTTGAATGCTCATTTTGTGTAAATTTCATGCTCCTTTCGCAAAAAATACCCCCCGACCCTGTTATTTTCGAGTCAGGGGTGAAATTTCGATATTCTATTACAACTTTTGCCTATAAATTTATTTTGCAGGCGTTCCCGTGTCAGGTTCTGTTGCTGGTGCCGGAGCTGTTTTCGGCATGTAATCTTTGCAGATTTTGACGATTCTTACTAAGATTCCATCTTCCGGCGCAACATCAGCAATGTTGAATATAAAGTGTACTATTTCATCAGATTCGCCCCAGATAGCAAATGAGGGAACAGAAAATTTCGCGCTTAAAATCGTTGCTGCATCCTCGGCGATTTTCCCGTAACCGAACATTTTCGCCATAGGTGAAAGAATTGCAATTACGTTATTGTCAGCTATCCACTTTTGAATCCCTTCGAAATCGATCCATAATGCAGAGATTCCCGTTTTGCTGATTAATTCTGCAAATTTTTCTGAAGGCTGGGGCTTGTCGTTGAGGCTCGTTAAGTCTGCGAAATTGAAATTTATAGAACCTTCATTATTCACAACTAAGAAAGATACGGGGCTGATTGAAGAGTCAAGCTGTAAGATCTTTTCTTGAATGCGTGAGAAAAATTTAGAAGCTGATAATTTCTCGAATATCTTTGCGGCTGCTCCCTCTTGGCCGGTGAATGACATATAAAGCGCGGGAATCTTGAAGCTGTCAAGATTTATGCTGTCATTGACTATAATAGAAAATGGGCCGTTTATGAGGCTGAGTAATTCTTCTTCAGTGATACCCAGTACGCTCTGAATAAGTTTTGCGAGATTCTGTATAGCTTTTTTCGCGTCGTCGTTGTCGTAGAGTCTTGCAGCGTTGAATATTCCTCCGAGTGCGATTATCGGTGATGAACTCCCGCCTGCTGTGTCGAGATTTATATAACTGCCCTTAACCGGAGTCAATGTCATGTTATTAAGTTTATCTGCGACCGCTTTAATTAATGCCTCACGTAAATTAAACGTGAATGAAGCTGTGAATCTGTCGGGGACTCTCTGGAAGCCTAACTCTGCATTTAACGGAGCTTTGAACATTGAAGCAATTTTCTGCAAGTCTTTATCATCGTCAAATGTCTTTATCGTGTCAAAATCTAAGTGCGTGAAAATAAAATCTTCAGTGTCAAATTTGCGTCCGACATTGTGAAATAATCTCGCGCCCTCAACATCAAGAGCGTTCAAAGCCGATTTCAAATCACTATCTGACAAAGCAAGCACTAATAAATCGCCCTCAGCCTTGAATTTAATCACGTTGTCAATAGTATAGACTCCGTCCTCGCCGCGTTCAGTCTTTATCATGGTCTCGGCAAATGTAAGCATAGGGCTGTTTGTACCGAGAAATAATTTAGCAAAGTCTGAGTCCTGCGCGCTTCCGTCTTTGATTTTGCTGACGATAGAATTTAATTCCGGTGCTACAGTGAAGGCCATCTGCATAAATGGCTCGTCAATATCTCCCTTGTTTACTCCTGCAACGAGAGCAACGGATTCTAACGGCATATGTGCTGTAATTGAGCGTATGACTTCAAGATAGCCGATTATCTCATTTGATGACTCAGAAGCGAGAATCAACGGCATAAAAGCGTCAATATTTTCCTGCGATAACAGCCAGCGTGCGAAATTTCCTGCGTCGCTCAATCCCATAGCAACATAAACAGAATCGTTACTCTTGAGGCTTAATGCGTCCTGAGGTGCAGCAAGTGCAGAAGTGGTAAATACTGCAATTACAAGAACTGCCGCGCAAAAAATTTTTCTTAACTTCATTTGTTAGTAACCTCCCTTATTTCTTGCGATAAAAAATGCCCCCTGATTATAATACGAATCAGAGAGCGTGAAAATTATCCTTTGTAAGCTCCGTAAATCTCAAGGAATGAAGCAGGCTTTAATGATGCACCGCCGACTAAAGCGCCGTCGATGTCCTTCATTGAGAGCAACTCTTTAGCGTTTGACCCTTTGACGCTGCCGCCATAGAGAATTACAACGCTGTCATCACCGATTAATTTGCGGCTCCACTCGCATACTTCCTGAGCCTGATCGCTGGTTGCTGATTTTCCCGTGCCGATTGCCCAGACTGGTTCATAAGCGTAAATAATTTTCTTGACTTCATCGGGGGATAAATCTTTCATTGCACTCTTTAATTGACGCTCCATCACAGTGAAGGTATTGCCGGACTCGCGTTCTTCGAGTGTCTCACCGTAGCACAAAACCGGAGTCATTCCTGCGTCGAGAACTGCTTTAACTTTTTTCGCGATTAACTCATCGGACTCGCCGAAAATGTGTCTTCTTTCGCTATGACCGATTATTATATGGGTTACGCCGTATTCTTTGAGCATGGGAATAGAAATTTCGCCGGTAAATGCTCCCTTAGGCTCGTAATAGACGTTTTGTGCACCGTGAACGATACCGCATTTTTTCGCACCCTGATAGAGCGGCCATAATGATGTGAAGGGCGCAAAGATTCCTACTTCGAGATTTGAGTCATTCTTGTATGGCTCATAGACTGCCGGAAATTCCTCAAAAAATTTTTCTGTCTCGGCGTAGTTGTTGTTCATTTTCCAGTTGCCGTATAAATAAATTTTCTTGCTCATAATTACACTCTCCTAAATTCTAAATGGTTCCATGCCGGGTAATTTTTTACCTTCGCAATATTCGAGACTTGCGCCGCCGCCTGTTGAGACGTGAGAGACTTTGTCAGCGACTCCGAACTGTCTTACTGCGCTTGCTGTGTCTCCTCCGCCGATAACTGTTACAGTGCCGTGTTTCTGGGTCATATCTGCTACTGCTTCAGCTAATTTTTTCGTGCCTTCTGCAAATTTTGCGTCCTCGAATACTCCCATTGGGCCGTTCCATAAAATTGATTTTGCGCCTTCGAGAGCTGCGACGAAATTTTTGACTGTCTCAGGGCCGATATCGAGTCCCATTTTATCAGCTGGCATTGAATCGCTTGACACTATTTCTGTATCAGCTGCGTCAATTGCAGAGGCTGCGACACTGTCAACGGGCAACAAAATTTTTACTCCCATATCAGCGGCTTTCTTGAGGGTATCTTTTGCAAAATCGAGTCTCTCATCATCACATAAAGATTTGCCGATTTCTTTTCCCTGAGCCTTCAAGAACGTATAAGCCATGCCGCCGCCGATTAAAATTGTAGTAGCCTTGTCTAATAAGTTGCCTACGATGTCGATTTTGTCAGAGACCTTTGCGCCTCCGAGAATTAAGACATAGGGTTTTGCGGGATTCTCACTGACTGCGCCGAGCATTTCTCCCTCACGTTCGAGTAAATCACCTGCAAAAGCTGCTTTAACGAACGGGATAACGCCGCTTGTAGAACAGTCTGCACGGTGGCTCGCGCTGAATGCGTCCATTACGAAAACGTCAAAGCCTTCTGCCATTTTTTTGCTGAACTCGGGATCGTTTTTCTGTTCTTCCGGGTGGAAACGCGAATTTTCGAGTACTACTATTTCGCCTGGTTTGAGTGCGTTTACTGCTTCTGCGACTTTAGGGCCTACGCAATCATCAACAAATACGACTTTGAGATTATATGCTTTCTCGATGTCGGGTACGATTTGTGAAAGCGAGAATGCCGGATCTACTTTACCTTTTGGCCGTCCGAAGTGAGAAATTAAAGCGACCTTTGCGCCTGCGTCGAGTAATTTTTTAAGTGTGCTGGCGTGTGCTCTAATACGTGCGTCGTCAGTTACTTTGCCATTTTTGAAGGGTACGTTGAAATCAACGCGCATTAATACCTTTTTGCCTGCTACATCAGCGGGAGTGAAAGTTTTTAGCTTCATGATTTATATTTCCTCCGTATAAAAATTTTAGTGGATCATGTATAGGGATATTTTACAGCAAATATTAATATGAGTCGCCTTAAAGTTTATAAGCACCTGTTATGGCTAGTTTT
>JAFSXS010000013.1 GCA_017443945.1 Synergistaceae bacterium | reverse complement strand
CCCACCCAGTAACACGCCATTTGCAGCGGGAATTAATATTATTTTTTCAACAATGCAATAATAATAGATACAGCAGTGAAAAATAAAGTTATACCGCCAACCAGAAAACTTAAACGCGAAAACATTAAATTTATAGTTCTCTCTATGTTGTCAAGTCTAGTGCTTGTTACTCTATAATCGGCCTGTAAATCAGCAGCAATTTTTTCGTGCCTGGCCTCACTCGCTGCCATTAATGCGCGTATCTCCTGCATGTTTGAATCATATAAATCTTTGCGGACATATTCTGACTCACTCATAATAAATCTCCCCTTTTTTCTGGAATTATAACAAACATACACTCACTATCCCATTAATGCGCCATTTGCAGCGATAATCTGATAAAATATATTTCCGAAAGGTAGTGATATTATGTATATGACACGCATTAGAAATGATGCAAATTCCGAGACAGAGTCAAATACTCAAATTCAAGATATTTACGTTTATTCAATGATTGAGCATGATGGACTTTTCGGAATGAGCGCAGGCAAATTATTATCGCAGTTACAATCAAGTCAAAATCTTTCGCAAATCGTCATTCACATAAATTCAGAAGGCGGCGACATGTTCGAGAGTATCGCAATTTATAATTTATTGAAAAGTTTAAATGTTGATATTCAAGTTAGAGTCGAAGGTCTATGCGCGTCGGGAGCAAGCATTATAGCTATGGCCGGAAATAAAATTATCATGTGCCCCGGTTCATGCATGATGATTCATAATCCCATTACGTGTGTGTTCGGCGATTCTGACGAGTTCAAGAAAGCTGCAGAAGTCCTCGAAATTTTCAAATCTTCAGTGGTTGACATTTATGAATCTAAAACAGGACTCGCGCGTGAAACTATTATTGATCTCATGAACAGAGAGACTTACATGAACGCCCAGACCGCAAAAGAATTAGGGTTTGCAGACGAGTTAATCAATAAAGACCCGGAGCCCGAAAATAAAATAAATACTCCCGCAATAAATTTCTTGCCCGTCAAAGAAAAAGTGCAGGACAGACATGAACAAGCAATTAAATTAATGGCAGGCTTCATCAATGGCAAACGAAATCACTAGAGACGGAGTAACTTACAAAGTTTTGCGGACATTCGAATATGACGAAAACGGCGAATTACAATCACGTGAAGGCGGAGAAATAACCGATGAGCTGATTGACTCATTAATCGAACAGGACAGAATCGACGCAGAACTAGAAGCAGAAGAACGCGAACTAGAACAAGCCGAGTATGAAGCAACACACTTGACTCCGGAAGAACAACGGGCATTCAAACACGCAAAAAGTTTTAAACTGTAATCAAGGAGGTAATTTTTTATGGCAGACAATGAGACCCCAAGCACAAGCACTCTTTATGAACGCAAATTATGTGAATCAACTGGCATTCAGACTCGTGATGAGTTAATCGCGGGCACGTTTTCAGGATTTCCAATTTCGATAACTCAAGCAGGCGAGTACAAACGCGGTTTACTTATGATAGAGGGCAGCAATAATGACTTTGTCCCCGCAACAGCAGCAGGCACAAAAAATAAAGATTGCATGATATTGGCTGATGATATAACACTCAATGCGGGCGAGACTGCATTAACTGTCGGCTATTATGAAGGCACGTTCAAAGCAGATAAAGTTATACTCGCGTACGAGACAGAAAATGACTCCCATGAAGCATTAATCGACGCAATCAGAAATAATTTGCGCACTCACAGAATCATATTAATTTAACTGGAAGGCTAAATAAGGTGATATAACATGACAGATTTTTATGATCCCAAAACTTTACGCGGAGTAATTCAAAAAGTTAATCCCGTCAAGACATTTTTTAAATCGCGTTTTTTCTCGGAGACTGTAACTTTTCCGACTGAAACTGTTAGCTTTGAGTTTTACGCGAACAAACGAAGATTAGCGCCGTATTCAAATCCCAGATTATCAAGCAATGTGTTAAATCGTGATGGTTATGAAGTCAAGACTTATCATACGCCGTTAATTTCTCCTTCGCGGGTAATCACAAATGACACTCTTGCAATGAAATTATTGGGTGAAATGCCTTATAACTCCGGAATAAGCCCGGATGAACGTGCAGCAAAAATCGCAGCAAATGATTTAAACGAGTTATTAGACTCAATTGCAAGACGTGAAGAATTTATGTGCGCGCGTGTAAAACAGGACGGAAAATTGAATATCACTGCACCCGGATTGAATGACGTGTTAGACTTCGGGTTTGCTAATATCGAGACGACTCAGGCTGCAGACAAATGGAGCGCAAGTTATGACATTCTAGCAAAGTTGCGCGAGAAAGCGTCATTACTTCGCAAAAACGGAACTAATCCCAACATGTTAATTTTAGGGACAAACGCTGCAGAAGCATTCATGAATAACAACAAAATCATGAAATTACTTGATTTGCGCCGAGTTGATGTCGGAGAAATTAAACCCGCTGAACTTGAAGACGGAGTCGAATATTTAGGAAGAATCGCGATTCCCGGACTTTTCTGCGACATTTACAGCTACAACGAGTTTTATTATGATGAGGCCAGTAATGACTCACTGCCTTATTTGGACGTTGACTGCGCGATTTTGCAAAGTGCCCGTGAGTCAAATTATATGCTTCATGGTGCAGTAACTTACATTGACTCTAAAACTGGCGAGTATGTAACGGAAATGAACGAATTTGTCCCGCGCACATGGAGTGAAGTCGACCCGCCTATAAAACATATCAGCGTCTCGAGTCGTCCTTGTCCTATGCCAATAGATTTGGACAGCTGGTTTGTGTTAAAAGAGGTCTGCTAGGAAAATGGATCTTGCGCGCGAACTTGTAAAAATTGCACGGGCAAAGTGTTTGACTTTCTCTGATTTTGTGAATCGTGATATGCATGATGAATTTGCGTTTTTCGGTTCAGAGTTTGCGCGCTTTAACGACATTGACGGCCATCAAGTTAAAAGCGTGATAGTTAATGCTGTGTCAGGTGTTGAATTAGACTCAGACGAACAGAATAACTCAGAAGGCGTTATGAAGTCGCGTATAATTTTATATTGTCCAATGAGTGAGCTGGACGGGTTGAGGCGTAATTTAATTTTGCGCTTGAACGGAGAAATTTATACGGTTATTGAATTTCACGCAGTATATAATTATGTATGGCGGATATTGCTAGAAAGGAATGAATAATTATGCAAGCTGTAATAGTTTTTGTGAGTATCATGGGCGGTGCTTTATTGGGTATGCTCATAGGCGTTGCTGCAATGGCTGCTAAATATGGTTATGGCGATAATATTAATGCGGAGCCAAATTGTATATATTGCTGTTGCTGTCATTTTTATGATGATGATGATGAGTCAGAGTCAGAGTCAGAGGATAAAAAATGTTAATTATTTAACTGCTGGATCGCGATTATGTTT